>NZ_JBGLYK010000252.1:0-7365 GCF_047304025.1 Pseudomonas sp. Pseusp97
AACCGCCCTGCACGCCGCCGAAGACGCCAGCGGCAAGGCGCCGCCGGACCTGGTGCGTACCGACAAGCGCCCCGTCACCCCGGCCCTGCGCGCCGCCAAGACCGAACTGGCCTATGCCCGCGCCGACCTGAAGAAGCTCGAACGCGAGGGTGCTGGCTCACGGGCACTGGCCACTGCCCGTGAGCGCCTGAAAGCGGCGGAACGCGCCGTTGCCGATGCCAGCGGTGAGGCCTCCTGATGAGGCAGTCACGCATCAGCTCGCCCCACGCCACCGGCGCAAACCGCACGCAGAGAGTCATGCTGACGCTGCTGGCGGCCTGCGCACCGGGAGCCCTGGTGCTGATCGGCCTGTATGGCGTCGGCACCCTGTTCAACCTGCTCTGGTGCAGCCTGCTCGCCCTCTCCACCGAGGCGCTGATGCTGAAGCTGCGCGACCGCCCGGTGACCTTCTTCCTGAAAGACGGCAGCGCGCTGGTCACCGCCGTGCTGCTCGCCCTGGCCCTGCCGCCTTACTCGCCCTGGTGGCTGAGCGCGGTCGCCACCGTGTTCGCGCTGATCTTCGGCAAGCACCTGTACGGCGGCCTTGGGCAGAACCCGTTCAACCCGGCGATGGTCGGCTACGCGGTAGTGCTGGTGTCCTTCCCGCAGCAGATGAGCCAGTGGCCGACGCCGGACAGCGCGCTCGGGTTCGCCGAGGGGTTGCAGCAGATCTTCGGCTTCGCAAGCCATGGGCCGGACGCCTGGGTCGGCGCCACGGCGCTGGACGCGGTGCGCAACAACCACAGCCTGACCATGGAAGAACTGCTCGCACAGTCACCCGCCTTCGGTAGCGTTGGCGGGCGTGGCGTGGAACTGGTCAACCTGGCCTTCCTCGTCGGCGGTCTGTTCCTGCTCTGGCGCAAGCTGTACACCTGGCATACGCCGGTGGGCATGCTCGGCGGCCTGTTCGGCATGAGCCTGCTGTTCTGGAACGGCACCGGCTCCGATTCCCACGGCTCGCCGCTGCTGCACCTGTTCAGCGGCGCAACCATGCTCGGCGCCTTCTTCATCGTCACCGACCCGGTCTCCGGCGCCACCAGCAACCGCGGCCGGTTGCTGTTCGGCATCGGCGTCGGCGTGCTCACCTACGTGATCCGCGCCTGGGGCGGTTATCCCGATGGCCTCGCCTTCGCGGTGCTGCTGATGAACCTCGCCGCACCGACCCTCGACTACTTCACCCGTCCGCGCACCTACGGGCACAAGAAGCCCGAGCGCGGCTTCCGGGCGGGTGACCGATGAACCGCGCCCTGCTGAAGAATGCCCTGGCGCTGGGCCTGCTCGCGGTGGCTGCCGCCGGCGTAGTGGCGACCGTTCACCAGTTCACCGCCCAGCGCATCGACACCGCTCAACGCGAATTCCATGGCCGGGCGGTACTGGAGCTACTGCCCAAGGGAAGCTACGACAACCATCCGCTGGATACCCAGGTCAGCACCTTCGATCCCAAGCTGCTGGGCCGTGACGAGCCGGCGTCGGCCTACCTCGCCCGGCTCCAGGGGCAGACCACCGCGGTCGTGCTCCAGCCCGTGGCGCGGGATGGCTACGGCGGCTCGATCCAGCTGCTGGTAGGCGTGACTGCACAAGGCCGCCTGCTCGGTGTGCGGGTCGTGGCGCACCACGAAACGCCCGGCCAGGGCGACCGCATCGAACCGGGCAAGAGCGACTGGCTGCACGGCTTCGACGGCCGCTCGCTGGGCGACCCGGCCGAGCCCGGCTGGAAGGTGAATAAGGACGGCGGCCAGTTCGACCAGTTCGTCGGCGCCACCGTCACCCCCCGTGCGGTGGTCAAGGCCACGCACCTGGCGCTGCAGTACTTCGATGCGCACAAGTCGGAGCTGCTCGCCCCTGCTGCTTCGGGAGACAGGCATGAGTAATCCCGGCTACCGCGAAATCGCCCTGCAGGGCCTGTGGAAGAACAACCCCGGCCTCGTCCAGCTGCTCGGCCTGTGCCCGCTGCTGGGCACCAGCAGTTCCATGGTCAACGCCCTCGGCCTGGGGCTGGCGACGATCTTCGTGCTGGTCTGCTCCAGCGTCGCCGTATCGCTGATCCGCGGCACGCTGAGCGAGGCCGTGCGCCTGCCGGCCTTCCTGCTGGTCATCGCCGCCCTGACCACCTGCGTCGAACTGCTGATGCAGGCGTGGCGCTACGAGCTGTACCAGGTGCTGGGCATCTTCGTGCCGCTGATTACCACCAACTGCGTGATCCTCGGCCGCGCGCAATCCTTCGCCAGCAACAACAATGTCGCGCGCTCGGCGTTCGACGCGCTGATGATGGGGCTGGGCTTCGCCCTCGTCCTGCTGGCCATCGGCACGCTGCGCGAACTGCTCGGTCATGGCACCCTTTTCGCGGGGATGGACCTGCTGTTCGGCCCCACCGCCGCCCACTGGAAGCTGCAGATTCCCGGCTACCAGGGGCTGCTGCTGGCCGTATTGCCACCTGGCGCCTTCCTGACGCTGGGCCTGCTGATTGCACTGAAGAACCGTATCGATGAAAGCCTGGCGGACCGCGCCAGGGCGCCGGCGGGCGACGCCCCCGCGACCGAGCGCCAACGCGTCCGCGTGACCGGAGTGATCGAATGAATGCCGCCAAGCGCGCGGAGATTTTCCGCCGACTCAAGGAAGACAATCCCAACCCCGAGACCGAACTGGCCTACAGCACGCCCTTCGAGCTGCTGATTGCGGTGCTGCTCTCCGCCCAGGCCACCGACGTCGGGGTGAACAAGGCCACCGCCAAGCTCTACCCGGTAGCCAACACTCCCGAGGCGATCTACGCCCTAGGCGTGGAAGGCCTGTCGGAGTACATCAAGACCATCGGCCTGTACAACAGCAAGGCGAAGAACACCATCGAGACCTGCCGCATCCTCATCGAGAAGCACGGCGGCCAGGTGCCGGAGAACCGCGAAGACCTCGAGGCCTTGCCGGGCGTGGGCCGCAAGACCGCCAACGTGGTCCTCAACACGGCCTTCAGGCAACCGGCAATGGCGGTGGATACGCATATCTTCCGCGTGTCCAACCGCACCAACATCGCGCCGGGGCGCAACGTGCTGGAGGTGGAGCGCAAGCTGCTCAAGTTCGTGCCCAAGGAATACCTGCTGGATGCGCACCACTGGCTGATCCTGCATGGCCGCTACGTCTGCAAGGCGCGCAAGCCGCAGTGCGGCAGTTGCCGGATCGAGGATCTGTGCGAGTACAAGCACAAGACCTCGGACGATTGAGCGTTATGGGAAAATTCCTTCAGCCTGATTGAAAAAATCTTTTTTACCGCTTGGTCCTTTGTCGTTATAAGGGGCGCCAACACACCCCGTGTTGTGGAGTGCACCGAATGGCAAACGACAAAGAAGACCTCGAACTCGAGGACGATGTCAGCACAGACGACAGCGATGACGGCGCCGAAGCCGCGGCAGAGGTAGCCAAGACCAACCTGACCAAGCGCCGCATCATCGACAATTACCTGGAAGAGCGTCGCCTGCAGCGCCAGCTGTCCGACTACGATTTCGATCTGTAAGCCTTCTCTTGAAGAAATACACGCATGAAAAAGCCCCGCATCCTGGCGGGGCTTTTGTTTTTTGCACTTTGTAGGAGCGAGCTTGCTCGCGAACAGTGCCTCCCGGCGACTCCGGTGCTGAGCAGTTCGCGAGCAAGCTCGCTCCTACAGGGGGCTACACCGCCACACCAGCTCGCTGCACCACCCGATAGCAAGGCTCGTACGCCGCGCCGCCCGGCAGCTTCATGCGGTGCTGTTCGACGAAGGCCTGCAGCAAGGCATCCAGTGGTTCCATGATGGCTGCGTCGCCGTTGATCTCGTAGGGGCCGAACGCCTCGATCATGCGGATGCCCTGTTCCTTCACGTTGCCGGCGACTATGCCGGAGAACGCCCGCCGCAGGTTCGCCGCCAGCTCGTGGGGCGGCACGTCGCGGCCCAGGTCCAGGCCGGCCATGTTCTCGTGGGTCGGTTCGAACGGGCGCTGGAAGCCCTCGTCGATCTTCAGCAGCCAGTTGAAGTGGTAGGCGTCGTTGCGCTCGCGGCGGAACTGCTTGACCCGCTTGAGGCCGACACTCATTTCCCGCGCCACTTCCGCCGGGTCGTCGATGATGATGCGGTAGCGCTTCTGCGCCGCCTCGCCCAGGGTCGCGCCGACGAAGGCATGCAGCTGCTCGATGTAAGCCGCCGCGCTGCGCGGGCCGGTGAGCACCAGGGGGAACGGCATGTCCTGGTTTTCCGGGTGCATGAGGATGCCCAGCAGGTAGAGGAATTCCTCGGCCGTGCCGACGCCGCCGGGGAACACGATGATGCCGTGGCCGACGCGGACGAAGGCCTCCAGGCGCTTCTCGATGTCCGGCAGGATCACCAGTTCGTTGACGATAGGGTTCGGCGCCTCGGCGGCGATGATCCCCGGCTCGGTCAGGCCCAGGTAGCGGCCGTCGGTGATGCGCTGCTTGGCGTGGCCGATGGTGGCGCCCTTCATCGGGCCCTTCATCACGCCCGGGCCGCAGCCGGTGCAGACGTCGAGGCTGCGCAGGCCCAGCTCGTGACCGACCTTCTTGGTGTACTTGTACTCGTTGGTGCTGATGGAGTGGCCGCCCCAGCACACGACGATCTTCGGCTCCACGCCGGCGTGCAGGGCACGGGCGTTGCGCAGCAGGTGGAAGACGTAGTCGGTGATGCCGGCCGAGCTGTCCAGGCCGAAGCGCCGGCTGTTCAGCGCGTTCTGGGTGTAGACGATGTCGCGCAGGGCGCTGAAGAGCATCTCGCGGGTGCTGGCGATCATCTCGCCGTCGACGAAGGCATCCGCCGGTGCATTGAACAGTTCCAGGCGCACGCCGCGGTCCTGCTGGTGGATTTCCAGCTCGAAGTCGCGGTAGGCGTCGAGGATGTGCTTGGCGTTGTCGATCTGCGTGCCGGTGTTGAGGATGGCCAGTGCGCACTGGCGAAAGAGCTTGTAGGTACTGCCGGAGCCCGCTTCGCTGAGCTGGTGGACTTCACGTTGGGAGAGGGTTTCGAGGCTGCCCTTGGGGCTGACCGAGGCATTGTTTACCGGTCTTGGGGACATGCTGTATTCCTTGACGATGGAAGGCGCGCGCCAGGGCGCAGGGCCTTCCGATAAATCGATGCGGCCGTCCGTTCGGCCGTCACTGCCGGGGGCGTCGCGGCGGGGATTCTCCGGCCCGCAGCGCGCTCCTTCTGACTGTGACAAGCGAATGGCGGAAACTGCTTCCGCAATCGACGCGTCCGACGTCGATGCCCCTTGAGTATGAACGCTGCGATGACTTTCTGATGACGCACCGGAAAAGAAAAACCCCGCAACAGGGCGGGGTTTCTCAGCAACGCTTCGCCTGCGGGCGAAGGATCAGTCCTTGCGCTGCGGGCTGAGCAGCTCGATCTTGTAGCCGTCCGGGTCCTCGACGAAGGCCAGGATGCTGGTGCCGTGCTTCATCGGGCCCGGTTCGCGGGTGATCTTGCCGCCGCGGGAGCGAATGTCCTCGCAGGCCTTGTAGACGTCCGCCACTTCCAGGGCGATATGGCCGTAGCCGGTGCCCAGCTCGTACTGGTCCACGCCCCAGTTGTAGGTCAGCTCGATGACGCTGTTGTCGTCTTCGTTGCCGTAGCCCACGAAAGCCAGGGTGAACTGGCCGTCCGGGTAATCCTTGCGGCGCAGCAGGGTCATGCCCAGGACTTCGGTGTAGAAGGCGATGGATTTGTCCATGTCGCCGACGCGCAGCATGGTGTGCAGCAGTCTCATCGGTTCTTTCCTCATCAGGTGCCCGGGTAGCGGGCTTATAAACACAAACCCCGGCTCGTGGCCGGGGATTGTTGTTCTACTGTAGGAGCGAGCTTGCTCGCGAACCGCGCAAAAAGCAAAAGCTTCGCGAACAGGCTCGCTCCTCCATGGGTCGCTTAGAACAGCTTGCGGCCCTTGTTGGCGGCGATACGCATGCGCAGCGCGTTGAGCTTGATGAAGCCAGCGGCATCGGCCTGGTTGTAGGCGCCGCCGTCTTCCTCGAAGGTCGCGATGTTGGCATCGAACAGCGAGTCGTCGGACTTGCGGCCGACCACGATGACGTTGCCCTTGTACAGCTTCAGGCGCACGACGCCGTTCACGTGCTCCTGGGAGGCATCGATCATCTGCTGGAGCATCTCGCGCTCCGGGCTCCACCAGTAGCCGGTGTAGATCAGCTTGGCGTAGCGCGGCATCAGCTCGTCCTTCAGGTGAGCGACTTCGCGGTCCAGGGTGATCGACTCGATGGCGCGGTGCGCCTTGAGCATGATGGTGCCGCCGGGGGTCTCGTAGCAGCCGCGGGACTTCATGCCGACATAGCGGTTCTCGACGATGTCCAGGCGGCCGATGCCGTTGGCGCCGCCGATGCGGTTCAGCTCGGTCAGTACCTGGGCCGGAGTCAGGTCCTTGCCGTCGATGGCGACGATGTCGCCCTTGCGGTAGGTCAGCTCGATGTAGGTCGCGGCGTCAGGGGCCTTCTCCGGGGAGACGGTCCACTTCCACATGTCCTCTTCGTGCTCGGTCCAGGTGTCTTCCAGCACGCCGCCTTCATAGGAGATGTGCAGCAGGTTGGCATCCATGGAGTACGGCGACTTCTTCTTGCCGTGGCGCTCGATCGGGATGTTGTGGGCTTCGGCGTAGTCCATCAGCTTCTCGCGGGACAGCAGGTCCCACTCGCGCCAGGGGGCGATCACCTTCACGCCCGGCTTCAGCGCATAGGCGCCCAGCTCGAAACGCACCTGGTCGTTGCCCTTGCCGGTGGCGCCGTGGGAGATGGCGTCAGCGCCGGTGGCGTTGGCGATCTCGATCAGGCGCTTGGCGATCAGCGGACGGGCGATGGAAGTACCCAGCAGGTACTCGCCTTCGTAGACGGTGTTGGCACGGAACATCGGGTAGACGAAGTCGCGGACGAACTCTTCTCGCAGGTCCTCGATGAAGACCTCTTTCACGCCCATCTGCTTGGCCTTGGCGCGGGCCGGCTCGACCTCCTCGCCCTGACCCAGGTCGGCGGTGAAGGTCACCACTTCACAGTTATAGGTATCCTGCAGCCACTTCAGAATCACCGAGGTGTCCAGGCCACCGGAATACGCCAGGACTACCTTCTTCACGTCCGCCATGCCACTCAACTCCACGGGGGTTGTCACGAAAGGGGCCGATTCTACTGTCCGCTCGGAATTATTTACAGAGGGGCGACAGCTTTTGACGACAAAGCGACAAATACTATCGTCGGTGCGACTTGACGCCGCGGCTCAGCCCTTGGGCGTCGCGGGCGGCGTGGTGGGTGGATTGGCCGCGTTGGCGGCAGGCGCTGCCGGGGCGCTCTGGGCGGGGG
>NZ_JBGLYK010000253.1:0-7324 GCF_047304025.1 Pseudomonas sp. Pseusp97
CCCCCCCCCCCCCCCCCCCCCCCCCCCCCCCCCCCCCCCCCCCCCCCCGCCCCCCACCCCCCCCCCCCCCCCCGCCCAAACCCCCCCCCCCCCCCCCCCCCCTACGGGTGCCGGGCTCAGATGTTGGCGATGCGCGCCCTTCGCGCCCGGTAGCTGCGCAGCAACGACGGCGCCAGTGCGGTCAGCGCCGAGCCGCCGACCACCAGCAGCGCACCGACATAGGCCAGGCCGTTGAGGTCCTCGGGCAGGACGAAATCCGGCCACAGCGAGGCGGCCAGCGCCACCGAAGCGAAGGTCACCAGCGGGGTGATCGCCAGGGTCGCGCTGACCCGCGAGGCTTCCCAATGCGCCAGCGCCTCGGCGAAGGCGCCGTAGGCCACCAGGGTGTTCAGGCAGCAGGCCAGCAGCAGCCAGCCCTGCAATGGCGAAAGGTCCAGCGCTTCCAGCGGATGCGCCCAGGGAGTGAGCAGCGCGCCGCAGCCGAGGTAGATCACCATCATCACCTGCACCGAGGTCCATTGGGTCAGCAGCTGCTTCTGTGCCAGGCCGTAGAAGGTCCAGATGAAGGCGGCGAAGACCACGATGAGCACGCCGGTGGTGTATTCGCCGAGCGAGCCGAACAGCTCGGCCAGGCGCTGGTTGAAGAACAGCCCGAAACCTGCGATCAGCACCGCGAGGCCCACCGCCTGGCCGATGCTGAAGCTCTCCTTGAAGACCGCCAGGCTGCCCAGCAACAGGAGGATCGGCGCGATCTGGATCACCAACTGCGTGGTCCCCGGCGTGAGCATGCGCAGGCCGATCAGGTAGCACACGTAGTTGCCGGTCAGGCCGAGGATGGCGACCAGCACCAGCCCCTTGCCGCGCTTGCCCAGTGGCGAGAAGCGCGGCAACTGGCGGGTGAAGCCGAGGTAGATCAGCAGCAGGCCACCGGACACCACCAGGCGAAACCAGGTGACGGTGATCGGGTCCATGACCTTCAGGACTTCCTTGAGCTTGATCGGCAGGATGCCCCAGAGGACGGCGGTGACCAGGGCGAGGAACAGGCCGAATTGCCAGCGGCCGGATGAAACGTGCATGGGAGCCTCGACGCATGTGCGGTCCGCCATGCTAAGTCATGGCGGTATCGCCCCATAGGAACAGTTGGGCTGCGCAACTGTTCCGGTCATCCGCCGACGACGTCGCGTCGCTGGCAGTCAGATGAGGGTGGAGAGGCGCAACAGCCACCAGATCAGGATGATCAGCTGGACGAGGAATGCGGCGAAGCGGCCCCACACCGCCAGTGCCGAGGTGCTGGCCAGATGCACCACCGACTGGACGATACGCGCCACCAGCAGGGTGGGCGCCAGCGGATCGGTGACCACCGTCTGCTGGGTGACCATGGCATAGAGCAGCACGGCGCAGAACAGCGGCACGTTCTCCACGCAGTTGGCGTGGGCACGCACCAGGCGCTGGCCGAAGGTGCCGGGGGTGTTGCTGCCGTCGGCGGCGAAGGCGTTGACCTTCATGCGGCCGGACAGCACCAGCAGGCCGCGCTGGTTGACCACCAGCAGGACCAGCAGCACGGTCCAGGCGACCAGGCCGAGTAACGCGAAGGCAGAGGGACTCAGGGACATGCGGGACTCCATTCTCTTGTTGGTGTGAGCGGAGTCTAGGGGAAGTAGAGCAATTGCTCTAGCCACAAGTCACCGGCGCAAAGGTGGGCTCCTCGTAGGATGGGTGGAGCTTGCGATACCCATCAGGCCGCGCGCCGACAGCATGGGTATCGCTGCGCTCCACCCATCCTACAAAACAACTCGCCGGCGGCTTTAGAGCTGGGCGGGTTCGCGAGCAAGCTCGCTCCTACAACGGCCAGCAAGGCGCCATCGGCACAAAAGAAAACGGGCAGCCCGTCGCCGGGCTGCCCGTTCTTCTCCAGCGCCGCACTCACAGCTTGGCGATGGAAACCTCGGTGGATTTCACGAAGGCGATCACTTCGCTGCCGATGGCCAGTTCCAGCTCTTTCACGGAACGGGTGGTGATCACCGAGGTGACGATGCCGGCGGCAGTCTGCACGTCGATCTCCGACAGCACATCGCCTTCGACGATTTCCTTGATGGTGCCTTTGAACTGGTTGCGGACGTTGATGGCTTTGATGGTCATGGCGTAGCTCCTTGGGAGAATGGGGTGTTCACGGATGAATGTGGATCAGAGCGCCCAACGCAATTGCGTGGGCAGTGGGGAAACGGGTTCCGGCTCGGGCGGCTGGGCCGGCAGCGACAGCACGCGTTCGAGCACTTCGGCTTCCAGCGCGGCGAGCCTGGCCGAACCACGGGCACGGGGCCGGTGCAGGTCGACGTTGAGGTCCAGGCCGATCTCGCCGTCCTCGATGAGGATCACCCGGTCGGCGATGGCCACGGCCTCGGCAACATCGTGGGTGACCAGCAGCACGGTGAAGCCATGCTGCTGCCAGAGGTTCTCGATCAGCTGCTGCATCTCGATGCGGGTCAGGGCATCCAGTGCGCCCAGCGGCTCGTCGAGCAGCAGCAGGCGCGGCTGGTGGATCAGCGCACGGGCCAGGGCCACGCGCTGCTTCTGGCCGCCGGACAGGCCCGCCGGCCATTCGTTGGCGCGGTCGGACAGCCCCACCGCTGCCAGCGCTTCCAGCGCCTTGGGACGCCAATCGCCCTTCAGGCCCAGGCCGACATTGTCGATCACCCGCTTCCAGGGCAGCAGGCGCGAGTCCTGGAACATCAGGCGAGTTTCCTCGCGGGCGCTTTCCAGCGGCGCGGAGCCGGCCAGCAACTGGCCGTCGCTGGCTGCATCGAGCCCGGCCAGCAGGCGCAGCAGGGTGCTCTTGCCGCAACCGCTGCGGCCGACGATGGCGACGAACTGGCCGGCGGGAATCCGCAGGTCGATGCCCTTGAGCACCTCGCGTTCGCCGAAGCGCTTGCGCACGTTTTCCAGCGCCAGCGGGATGCCTTTCTTGAGTTGCTGAGGCAGGTTGTTGACCGCGTTCATGCCGCACCTCCCTTGACCTGATAGGCCGGGTGCCAGCGCAGCCAGATGCGTTCCAGGCCGCGGGCGGCGAGGTCGGCGAGCTTGCCGAGCACGGCGTAGAGCAGGATCGCCAGCACCACCACGTCGGTCTGCAGGAATTCCCGGGCGTTCATCGCCAGGTAGCCGATGCCGGAGTTGGCGGAAATGGTCTCGGCGACGATCAGGGTCAGCCACATGAAGCCCAGGGCGAAGCGCACGCCGACCAGGATCGAGGGCAGCGCGCCGGGCAGGATCACCTGGCGGAACAGCGCAAAGCCGGACAGCCCGTAGCTGCGCGACATTTCCAGCAGGCCCGGATCGATGTTGCGGATGCCGTGGTAGGTGTTCAGGTAGATCGGGAACAGCGTGCCGAGGGCGACCAGGAAGATCTTCGCCGACTCGTCGATGCCGAACCACAGGATCACCAGCGGGATCAGCGCCAGGTGCGGCACGTTGCGGATCATCTGCACCGAGCTGTCGAGGAAACGCTCGCCCCACTTCGACAGGCCGGTGATCAGGCCCAGCACCAGGCCGAGGCTGCCGCCGATGAGGAAGCCGACGGCCGCGCGCCAGGTGCTGATAGCCAGGTGCTGCCAGAGCTCGCCGCTGACCACCAGGTGGTAGCCGGCTTCGGCCACCGCGCTGGGCGCCGGGAGGATACGGCTGGACAGCCAGCCGAATTCCACCGCCAGTTGCCAGATGATCACCAGCCCCACCGGCAGGGCCCAGGGCGCGAGGCGCTGGGAAAGGTTGTTGGTAACGCTCATCTCATCTCTCCGGATTCTTCGATCGCTACGTAGGGCGCATAACGCGCCAGCGTTATCCGCCACGGCGCCTCATTCGCCCTACGGGTATCAACTGGCGGATGTGGCCTTGGGCAGGATGTCGTTGGCGACCATTTCGCCGAACGGGCTGACATAGCCACGCGCCTGCGGTTGCTGGGGTTGGGCCAGCTCCAGGTGCGGGAAGAGCAGTTCGGCGACGCGGTAGGACTCTTCCAGGTGCGGGTAGCCGGAGAAGATGAAGGTGTCGATGCCCAGGTCAGCGTACTCCTTCACGCGCGCCGCCACGGTCGGGCCATCGCCGACCAGCGCGGTGCCGGCACCGCCACGGACCAGGCCGACGCCGGCCCAGAGGTTGGGGCTGACTTCCAGCTTGTCCTTGCTGCCGCCATGCAGGGCAGCCATGCGTTGCTGGCCGACGGAATCGAAGCGCGCCAGGGATGCCTGGGCACGGTCGATGGTGTCCTGGTCCAGGTGGGAGATCAGGCGGTCGGCGGCCTGCCAGGCTTCCTCGTTGGTCTCGCGGACGATCACATGCAGGCGGATGCCGAAGCGTACGCTGCGACCCTGTTTCGCAGCCTTCTCGCGCACCTGGGCGATCTTCTCGGCGACGGCGGCCGGCGGCTCGCCCCAGGTCAGGTACAGCTCGACCTGCTCGGCGGCGAGGTCCTGGGCGGCGTCGGAGGAGCCACCGAAATACAGCGGCGGACGCGGTTGCTGGATCGGCGGATAGAGCAGCTTGGCGCCTTTCACCTGCAGGTGCTTGCCGTCGTAGTCGACGGTCTCGCCTTCGAGCACGCGGCGCCAGATACGGGTGAATTCGACCGAGGCTTCGTAGCGTTCGGCGTGGCTCAGGTGCAGGCCGTCACCGGCCAGTTCGTCCGGGTCGCCGCCGGTCACCAGGTTGAACAGCGCGCGCCCGCCGGAGAGCCGGTCGAGGGTTGCGGCCTGGCGGGCAGCCACGGTCGGGGAAATGATGCCTGGGCGCAGGGCGACCAGGAACTTCAGGCGCTGGGTCACCGGGATCAGCGAGGCGGCGACCAGCCAGGAATCCTCGCAGGAGCGGCCGGTGGGGATCAGCACGCCGCCGAAACCGAGGCGGTCGGCGGCCTGGGCGACCTGTTGCAGATAACCGTGGTCCACGGCACGGGCGCCTTCGGCGGTGCCCAGGTAGTGGCCGTCGCCGTGGGTCGGCAGGAACCAGAAGATGTTGAGACTCATCGCAGTAACTCCAGATAAGCGCGCCGGCGTGGCGTAGCCGCGCGATGATGGGTTTGGGGGTGTTTCGTGCTGCAGCTTCTGTAGGAGCGAGCTTGCTCGCGAACGGATTACCCGGCAGCACTGGAGCTGGGCGGGTTCGCGAGCGAGCTCGCTCCTACGAAAAGCGGATCAGTTACTGGGCGGCCACCTTGGCCGGAGCCGTCCAGACCACGTCCTTGATGCTCAGCTTCTTGGGAATCAGCTTCAGGTCGGTGAAGGTGTCGGCGATCTTCTGCTGCGCGGCGGTCACTTCCGGGGTGATCGGCTGGGCGCCGTAGCCCTGGCGTTTCACCGCGGTGAAGGTGATGTCCGCCGGCAGGCCGAGCAGCGGCGCGACCTGGTCGGTGACCTGCTGCGGGTTCTGCTGCGACCACTGGCCGACCGAGCGCACTTCGTCGATCAGGGTGGTGATCACCTGCGGGTGGTTCTTCGCGTAGGGCCGGGTCGCCAGGTAGAACTGGTGGTTATCCACAAGGCCGGTGCCATCCACCAGGGTGCGGGCGGAGAGCTGCTTCTCGGCGGCGGCCTGGTACGGGTCCCAGATCACCCAGGCATCCACGCTGCCGCGTTCGAAGGCGGCGCGGGCGTCGGCCGGCGGCAGGTAAACGGGCTGGATGTCGGTGTACTTCAGGCCGGCTTTCTCCAGCGCGCGCACCAGCAGGTAATGCACGTTGGAGCCCTTGTTCAGGGCAACCTTCTTGCCCTTGAGCTCGGCGACGGATTTGATCGGCGAATCCTTGGGCAGCAGGATCGCTTCGCTGGTCGGAGCCGGCGGTTCGTGGGCGACGTAGACGAGGTCGGCGCCAGCGGCCTGGGCGAATACCGGCGGGGTTTCGCCGGTGACGCCGAAGTCGATGCTGCCGACGTTCAGGCCTTCGAGCAGCTGCGGGCCGCCGGGGAATTCGGTCCATTGCACCTTGACGCCCTGCTCGGCCAGGCGCTTCTCCAGCGTGCCGCGGGCCTTGAGCAGCACCAGGGTGCCGTACTTCTGGTAGCCGATACGCAGGGTGCCGGGCTGTTCGTCTGCCTGGGCGTTGTAGGACAGGGCCGCGATCAGCAGGGCCGCCAGTCCACTACGCAAAGTGAGGGTCCGCATGGGAGTGCTCCTTCATCGAGTGTGCTTGCCGGACCTGCGGTCCCGTTGTCGGGACGGTGAGGGCCTCGTTGTTGTTCGAACGCAGTGGTTTTTCCGCAGTTGCCGCCTGCCCGTTCGGGGCTCGGCTGGCTCTCGCGTTTTTTCCTGTCAGCTGCAGCCTTTCGCCTGCAGCCGCTTCTTTCAAATACTCCAGCGGGCGTTGATCAGCCGTTCGTTGAGCAGGTTCGGATCGATGGGTTTCGGCCGGCGCGCGAGGGCGCCGTGGAACTGTTCCAGGGATTCCAGCAGTCGGTGTTCAAGGGTCGATTCCAGGCGCGCCGGGGTATTGCCCTCGGGGTATTGCACCTGGCTCTCTTCGGCGAACACGCCGTGCAGGGTTTCCTGGGCCTTCAAGGCGGCGAGGACCGGCTTGAGCGCATAGTCCACCGCCAGCATGTGGGCGTTGCTGCCGCCGGTAGCCAGGGGCAGCACGACCTTGTGCGCCAGCGCCCGCTCCGGCAGCAGGTCGAGGATGACCTTCAGCGCACCGGCGATGGACGCCTTGTACACCGGGGTGGAAATCACCAGCCCGTCGGCGCGCAGCACCTGCTCGATCAGCTCGACAATGCGCGGGCTGTCGAAGCGTGCATGCAGCAGGTCTTCGGCAGGGAAGTCGTGCACGCTGTAGGAGCGCACCTCGGCGCCGTGGGCGTGCAGCCAGTTCCGCGCGATGTCCAGGAGGACACCGGAACGGGAACGCTGGCTGGGGCTGCCGGCAAGGGTGACTACATACATCTGCACGCTTCCTTATAACGATCAGGACGATGCAAATGCCGTCCCGCTAACCAATGTGCATAGACCTTAACAGCCCTCCGCATATTCCAATAAATGTTATTTATTCATTTAGTTATGCTATTTTGTTTTTAATGTAGGAGCGAGCTTGCTCGCGAGCCTCTTCATGCGGGGGCCCCGTAGGATGGGTGGAGCGCAGCGATACCCATGCTGCCAGCCGGCACGCGCCGGTCGATGGGTATCGCTACGCTCCACGCCATCCTACGCAGAGCGAAGGCTCAGATGACGTGGGACTGGTGGAGCTCGGTCAGCGCTTCGCCGCGCAGGAAGGCCAGCTCCACGGCGCGACGGTCGCGCGGGCGCGGCAGCGGCACGGGGAATTCGCGGCGCAGGCGGCGGG
>NZ_JBGLYK010000254.1:0-7292 GCF_047304025.1 Pseudomonas sp. Pseusp97
GCTTGCTCGCGAACAGACTCCGCTGCGGGGCCTGGGTTCGCGAGCAAGCTCGCTCCTACAAGTTGGGTGCACGCCGGCTGGTTCGCGGCGGATAACGCTGGCGCGTTATGCGCCCTACGGGAGCAATCAGCGAACCGCTTCGAGCAACGTCGCGACGCCCTGACCACCGCCGATGCACTGGGTGGCGACGGCATAGCGCCCGCCGGTTTCCTTCAGCAGCGCCGCCGCCTTGCCGGTGATGCGTGCACCGGTGGCGCCCAGCGGGTGGCCGATGGCCAGGGCGCCGCCATGCAGGTTGACCCGGTCGATATCCAGCTCCAGCCCGCGCAGGCAGGCCAGCGCCTGGCTGGAGAAGGCCTCGTTGATCTCCACCAGGTCGATGTCGGCCATGCGCAGGCCCGCGCGGTCGAGCAGCTTGCGGGTCGCGTAGAGCGGGCCCATGCCCATGATTTCCGGCGGGCAGCCGACCACGGCGACGGCTTTCACCCGCGCCAGGATGTCCAGCCCGTTGGCGCGGGCGAAGTCCTCGCTGCACACCAGCACGGCCGCTGCGCCGTCGGTGAGCGGCGAGGCGGTGCCGGCGGTGACGCTGCCGCCGAAGGCCGGCTTGAGCTGCGCCAGCGCTTCCAGGTTGGTACCGGGGCGGATGCAGCCATCCTCGCTGACCACGCCGTTGGGTGTGTCGATGGGCACGATCTCCGCCGCCAGCAGGCCCTGCTCGCGGGCGTGGGCGGCCTTGGCGTGGGAGTCCACGGCCATGGCTTCCTGGTCCGCGCGGGAGATGCCGAAGCGTTCGGCGACGATCTCGGCGGTCTGCCCCATGGGCATGTAGGCCTGGGGGAATTCCGCCAGCAGGCGTGGGTTGGGCGCGAGGTTGAAGCCGCCCATGGGCACGCGGGTCATGGACTCCACGCCTGCGCAGATGAAGGCATCGCCCGCACCGAGCTGGATCTGTCCGGCGGCGAAGTGGATGGAGGTCATGGAGGAGCCGCAGAAGCGGTTGACCGTGGCGCCGGCCACCGTTTCCGGCAGCCCGGCTAGGAAGCCGGTGATGCGCGCCAGGTTCATGCCCTGTTCGGCCTCGGGGTAGGCGCAACCCATGATCAGGTCTTCGACCAGCCGGGCGTCGACGCCGCTGCGTGCAACCAGGCCCTTGACCGTCTGCGCGGCAAGGTCGTCGGGGCGCACATCGATCAGCGCGCCTTTTTTCGCGAAGTGGAAGGGGGAGCGGGCGTAACCCGCGATGACGACGTTGGTCATGGTCGTTCTCCTGGTGGTTCAGCGCCCGAGAATCAGGCAGGTAGTGGAACCGGTGGCGTAGAGCCGGCCGTCCACGTCGTAGAGGCGGCCCTCGGCCAGGGCGGTGGAGCGGCCGATGTGCACCAGGGTGCCTTCGGCGCGGATCGGCCCGGTGTCGCGGGTCAGCGCGCGGATGTAGCTGATGCGCAGGTCGGTGGTGGTGTAGCCCAGTCCCGGTTCGAGCATCGTGTGCACCGCGCAGCCCATGGCCGAGTCCAGCAGCGTGGCGGCATAGCCGCCGTGCACGGTGCCCAGCGGGTTGTAGTGGCGCATGTCCGGGGTGCCCTGGAAGACGAAGCGGCCCTGGCCCCACTCCAGCGGCACGAAGCCGATCAGCGCGTTGATCGGCGGGGCGGGCAGTTCGCCGGCGCCGATGCCGTCGAAGAATTCCTGGGGCGTCTTGCCGCGCAGCTCCTGCAGCGAGACCACGCCGGGCTCGGCCAGGCGCTGGCGCATCTGCGCGGCCGCCGCTTCCCAGGCGGCGATCTTCTGTTCACGGGTCAGGGTCAGTTCGGTCATCGCGGACTCCAGCGCTTCGAAAAATATTACGACCGTCATACTAGCATTGAATGACGGTTGACATATAAGTGACGGAAGCGCCATCCAGCAGGGCTGAAGCGACAGGGGAAATGAAGGACGAGGCGGCTGGCGGGGCACCGGCACGGCTGCAGCTGACAGGATTGGTCTGATCCGGCGGGCGGCGAGCCTTCGAGGACGAAGCCCGCTCCTGCGCCGCCAGGACGCTTTTCGTAGGAACGAGGGGGACGCCTAGTCCTTGCTCGCGAACAAACCCCGCTGCGGGGCAGGGGTTCGCGAGCAAGCTCGCTCCTACAGGTTGGGGTCAGTGCTTGAGCATGACGTGCCGTGCAGGAGCTTACTCGGCGGTGGCCGTGATGTTGGCCGCACGCGCCTGGCTGCGCTGAGCCTTGTACTGCAGGGCGACGGCGGGCACCGGCGAGGCGACGCCGGTTTCCACCCAGCGGCGGATGCGCGCGGCGTCGGCCACATGGGTGCGCTTGCCGAAGGCATCGAGCAGGGCCAGGGCGACCGGTCGGCCGTTCATCATGGTGACCATGACCAGGCAGTGGCCGGCGTCATTGGTGAAGCCGGTCTTGGTCAGGCGGATGTCCCACTTGCCGTTGCGCACCAGCGGGTTGGTGTTGAAGAAGCTCAGCGAGTAGCTGGGCTTGCTGAAGCGCGCGTCGCTGGTGGCGGTGGTGCTCATCGCGCGGATCTGCGGATAGGTGTAGGCGGCCTTGGCCAGGCGGATCAGGTCGTTGGCGTCGGAGACGTTGTGGATCGACAGGCCGGTGGGCTCGACGTAATGGGTGCTGGTCATGCCCAGGGACTTCGCCTTGGCGTTCATCGCCGCGACAAAGGCTTTCGAGCCGCCCGGATAGTTATGGGCGAGGCTCGCGGCGGCGCGGTTTTCCGAGGACATCAGCGCCAGCAGCAGCATGTTCTGGCGGCTGATCATGCTGCCCAGGTGAACGCGGGAGAACACGCCCTTCATCTCCGCGGTCTCGGAGATGTCTACGGGGATCAGCTCGTTCATCGGCAGCTTGGCGTCAAGGGTGACCATGGCGGTCATCAGCTTGGTCACCGAGGCGATGGGCACCACCAGGTTGGGATTGCTGGAGTAGAGGGTCTTGCCGTTCTCCAGGTCGACCACCAGGGCGCTGCCGGAAGCGAGCACCAGATCCCGGGGGGAAGCCGCCTTGGCGGGGGAGGCGGCGAAGGTGTTCGATGAACAGACAACAGCGGCGCAGGCAAACAGCAGGCTCAGTATCGAACGGCGACTAGGCATGGATGTGATTCGCAAGCATGGGGTGGGAATGTGTCTACATCCATGTAGGCATTTTCGGCGAATTCTAATGCAAGGTCCGCCATAGCGCACGCGGCGCGGGTCGTCTCAGATTGCGACAGCCTGAGACCCGCGCCGCCCGGTTCGCAGAGGCCGCGACCCGCGCGGGCACTCGTGGCGCGGCAGCGCACCCGAGCTGTTGCGAAATGCAACCGGAGCAGCCCTGCGCCGGGTGACTGAAAATCTTCTCAAAGCCACGCCGCATATGGCGTACAGGCCGGATGGCACGTTTTGTGACTGACTATCCTGAATGGAGCGCAGCCGCCCGGTTCGCCGTGTGGCCGATGGTCGGGGTTGCGTTTACCTTTACGTTAACGTAAACATGTTTCGCAGCCCGCGACCGGCCAGTCAGTCGCGCCGCTGCCGGTAAGCAAGTGCGGTTCGCGACGCTCTGCGTCGCTGCCCGGACCGCTCGTTCAGCGTTGATCCCAGAACAAGCACAACAAGGGAAAGCCATGAACCACCTGAGTTACACCCGCGGCCCGCAGGACAAGCCCCTGCTGGCCATGACCGTCGGCGCGGCCTTCGACGCCACCGTCGAGCGTTTTGCGGCACGCGAGGCCCTGGTCGTGCGCCACCAGAACCTGCGCTACACCTGGGCCGAACTGGCCGAGGTGGTCAATGGCATCGCCCGCGCCTTCCTCGCCCTCGGCCTGCGTCCCGGCGACCGCCTGGGTATCTGGGCGCCGAATTGCGCGCAGTGGTGCGTCACCCAGTTCGCCAGCGCCAAGGTCGGCGCCGTGCTGGTCAACATCAACCCGGCCTACCGGGTGAACGAACTCGAATACGCGCTCAAGCAGTCCGGCTGCCGCTGGCTGGTGTGCGCCGATGCCTTCAAGAGCTCCGATTACCACGGCATGCTTGCCGACCTGCTGCCCGAGCTGGGGCAGGGCCGGCCGGGCGAGCTGTCCAGCGACCGCCTGCCGGAACTGCGCGGGGTGATCAGCCTGTCCGACAGCGCGCCCGCCGGCTTCCTGCGCTGGAGCCAGCTGGAGCCGCTGGGCCGTGGCATCGCCGCCGGCGAACTCGCCGAGCGCCAGGCGCTGCTGCAGTTCGACGAGCCGATCAACATCCAGTACACCTCGGGCACCACCGGCTTCCCCAAGGGCGCCACGCTCAGCCACTACAACATCCTCAACAACGGCCTGATGGTCGGCGACAGCCTGGGCCTCACCGAGCACGACCGCCTTGTGATTCCGGTTCCCCTGTACCACTGCTTCGGCATGGTGATGGGCAACCTCGGCTGCCTGACCCACGGCTCCACCATGATCTACCCCGCGCCCAGCTTCGAGCCCGAGGCGACCCTGGCGGCAGTGGCGGAAGAGAAGGCCACCGCGCTGTACGGCGTGCCCACCATGTTCATCGCCGAACTGGACCACCCGACCCGCCGCGACTTCGACCTGTCCAGCCTGCGCACCGGCATCATGGCCGGGGCCACCTGCCCGATCGAAGTGATGCGCCGGGTCATCGACGAGATGCACATGGGGCAGGTGCAGATCGCCTACGGCATGACCGAGACCAGCCCGGTTTCGCTGCAGACCGGCCCGGAAGACGACCTGGAAACCCGCGTCACCACCGTCGGCCGCACCCAGCCGCACCTGGAGAGCAAGATCATCGACGCCGACGGACGCATCGTCCCGCGCGGCACCATCGGCGAGCTGTGCACCCGCGGCTACAGCGTGATGCTCGGCTACTGGAACAACCCGCAGGCGACCATGGAAGCCATCAGCCCGGCGCGCTGGATGCTCACCGGCGACCTCGCCGAGATGGACGAGGCCGGCAACGTGCGCATCGTCGGGCGCAGCAAGGACATGATCATTCGCGGCGGCGAGAACATCTATCCGCGCGAGATCGAGGAATTCCTCTACACCCACCATGCCGTGGCCGACGCCCAGGTGATCGGCATCCCCGACGAGAAGTACGGCGAGGAACTGGTGGCCTGGGTCAAGTTCCACCCCGGCCACAGCGTCGCCGAAGACGAGTTGCGCGCCTTCTGCAAGAACGCCATCGCCCACTTCAAGGTGCCGCGCCACTTCCGCTTCTGCGACGAGTTCCCGATGACGGTGACCGGCAAGATCCAGAAGTTCCGCATGCGCGAGATCAGCATCGAAGAGGTGCGCAGCCAGCTTGGCTGATCGATCGATGCCTGGCTGCGCCCCGCTGCGCTTGCGGATTACCGGGGCGCCATGGGCGTAGAGAAGGGCACCATCTCCATCCGCCTGGTCAGCGAAGCGCTGGCCGAATTTCGTCGCGCCGGTCGCGACGACGGGCCGTTGCTGGCCGCAGCCGGCATCGCCCCGGAGCTGTTCGGCAAGCCTTATGCGCGGGTTTCCTGCCAGGCCTATGCGCGGCTCTGGCTGCGCCTGGCCAAGGAGATGGACGACGAATTCTTCGGCATGAACGCCCGGCGCATGAAGTCCGGCAGCTTCAACTTCATGGCCGCCGCGGCGGTTCGTGAACCGGCCCTGGAGACGGCGTTGAGCGCCGCGCTGCGCTTCATGGGCCTGGTGTTCGACGACTTCACCCCGCGCCTGACGCGCCAGGACGGTCTCGCTGCCATCGTCATCGACGAACCCGAAGGCCCTGCGCCGCGCGCCTTCTGCTACTTCACCCTGTGGCTGATGCTGCATGGCCTGGCGTGCTGGCTGGTGGGCCGGCGGATTCCGATCCTGGCCGTCGAACTGCGCTGCCCGCAGCCGGATTTCATCGCCGACTACCGGGTGATGTTCAGCGAGAACCTCAACTTCGCCCGCCGCCAGTCACGCCTGCTGTTCAACGCCGAGGCGCTCGATCTGCCGGTGCGCCGCGATGAACGCGAGCTACGGCGCTTCCTGAATGGCGCGCCGGCCAACATCCTGGTGCGCTACCGCGACCCGCAGAGCCTCGCCGCTCGCACCAAGGCCTACCTGCGCAGCCTGAAGTTCGAGCGCTGGCCGGACCTCGACGCCCTCGCCGGACACTTCTACATGGCGCCCTCGACCCTGCGCCGCAAGCTCGCCGCCGAGGGGCAGTCCTACCAGGCGCTCAAGGACCAGCTGCGCCGCGACCTCGCCATCGCGCGGCTGGACAGCGGCGACGGCAACTTCGCCGACCTCGCCGAGGAACTGGGTTTCGCCGACACCAGCGCCTTCTACAAGGCCTTCCGCAAATGGACCGGATCGACGCCCGGGCAGTACCGCGCGCTGATCCGCCAGGAGCCCTGAGATTTAAGGGCGAGGCTCAAGTGGCCGCCTTTGAAGCCGATACAAGAACACAGAATGCTCACGCACAAGGACGCCCCGCCATGCCCCTGTCCCGCCTCTCGATCCAGTGGAAGATCACGCTGCTGACCGGCCTCTGCCTGCTCTGCATCGTCAGCCTGCTGGTCGGCCTCTCGCTGTTCCGGATGAACCACGATGCGCAGTTGATCAAGGCGGCCAACGCGGACATGCTCAAGGACGCGGCCAGGTCGCGGATGCAGGCGCGCAGCGAGCAACAGGCGGAGATCATCCAGCGCTTCTTCACCGACGTTTACCACTTCGGCAACCAGTTCTCCCGCCAGGTCGCCCAGCTGCGCGAGCAGTCGATCAAGCACGGCGCCGATACGGCCGGTGTGCGCAAGGACCTGAACCAGCTGGTGCGCGACGGCCTGAAGAGCAACCCCAACCTGCTCAGCCTCTACGTGGTCTTCGAGCCCGATGCGCTTGACGGCCAGGACGCTGCCTTCCATGACCAGGCGGAGGCCGGCAGCAACGAGAAAGGCCGCTTCGGCGCGTACTGGGCGCAGAAGGCCTCCGGCGAGATGACCGGCCTGGCGGTGACCGAGGACATGATCGCCGATACCTCCGTCATGCTCGACGGCAGCCCGTTCAACACCTGGCAGCTGTGCCCGCTGCAGACGCGCAAGGCCTGCGTGCTCAATCCCTATTTCGACAGTGCTTCGGGCACCAAGGTGCTGATGACCACCGTGACCTTCCCGCTGATCGACCAGGGCAAGGTCATCGCCGTGATCGGCATCGACATCAGCCTGAGCCGCCTGCAGCAGCTCGCCGTCGACGGCGACCGCCAGCTCTACGACGGCGCCGGCAGCGTCAGCATCGTCAGCCCGGCCGGCCTGCTCGCCGGCTACAGCAGCGACGAAGCGCTGCTC
>NZ_JBGLYK010000255.1:0-7215 GCF_047304025.1 Pseudomonas sp. Pseusp97
CGGGTGACCAGCGAGCGGGCCAGGGCGACGCGCTGGCACTGGCCGCCGGAGAGCTGGTGCGGATAGCGCGCGGCCAGCGGGCCGAGTTCGACCATCTCCAGCGCCTCGCGCACGCGCTGGGCGGACTCCGCCGCGGGCACCTTCTGCATGCGCAGGCCGAAGGCGACGTTCTGCTCCACCGTCATGTTGGGGAACAGCGCGTAGCTCTGGAACACCATGGCGATGCCGCGCTTCTGCGGGCTTTTCGGCACGATGTCCTCACCGTCCAGCAGGATGCGCCCGCTGTCCACCGCGGTGAGGCCGGCGATGCAGCGCAGCAGGGTGGATTTGCCGCAGCCGCTGGGGCCGAGCAGGGTGACGAACTCGCCGCGCTCGGCGGCGAAGTCGATGTCCTGGAATACCGTGGTGCTGCCGTAGCTCTTGTTCAGTGTCTCGACGCTGAGGAAGCTCATGCCTTGTCCTTGCTTAAACGGTTGGCCGCCCAGGTGAGCAGCAGGACGAAGAGGAAGTAGGAGACCACCACCGCACTGGTGTAGTGGCCGCTGCTGTTGCGCATGTTGTTGAGGAACACTTGCAGCGTTTCGTAGCGGGTGCCCACCAGCAGGTTGGCGAAGACGAACTCGCCGATGAGGAAGCTGAAGGACAGGAACAGCGCCACCATCAGGCCCTTGCGCAGGTTCGGCAGCACCACCAGCAGGGCGGCCTGCCAGGTGCTGGCGCCGAGCAGGTGGGCGGCGTCCATCAGGTCGTGCAGGTTGATCGCCTGCAGGTTGTTGCTGATCGCCCGGTACATGAAGGGCAGGGCGATGGTGAAGTAGCAGCCGATCAGGATCCACGGCGTACCGACCATGGGCACCGGGCCGGAGGCGTAGAGCTGCAGCAGGCCGACCGACGACACCACCGGCGGCACCGCGAAGGGCAGCAGGATCAGCACGTTCATCAGCGCGTCGAGGCGCGGGAAGTAGTAGTGGATGACGAACATCAGCGGCAGCACCAGCACCACGCTGAGGACCAGCGCGCCGAAGCACACCAGCAGCGACTGGCCGAAAGCGACGAGGAAGCGCGGATCGCTCCACAGGGTCATGAACCACTTCAGGGTCAGCCCGTCCGGCAGCACGCTGGCGCTCCACGAGGTGGCCAGCGAATAGAGCAGGGTGGCGGCCAGCGGCACCAGCAGGATCAGGAACAGCGCGTAGACCACCACGCGGTGGTAGAGCGGACTAGCGTTTCGCGACATGGTAGCTCCGGCGCAGCAGCCACTGGTGGGCCAGCGTAATGATGCTCATCAGGCCGACCAGCACCATCGCCAGCGCACTGGCCATGTTCGGGTCGAGGAACACGTCGCCCGAGACCAGCCCGGCGATACGGATCGGCACCACGTTGAAGTTGCCGGTGGTCAGCGAGTAGACCGTGGCGTAGGCGCCCAGGGCGTTGGCCAGCAGGATGACGAAGGTACCCAGCAGCGCCGGCGTCAGCACCGGAATACCGATGTGCCGCCAGAACGCCCACTGGCTGGCGCCCAGCAGCGCGGCGGATTCGCGCCAGTCCTCGCGCAGGGCGTCGAAGGCCGGGTAGAGGAGCATCACTCCCAGCGGAATCTGGAAGTAGGTGTAGAGGATGATCAGGCCGGTCTTCGAGTAGAGGTTGAAGTCCTCGATGATCCCCGCCTGTTTCAGCAGCAGCGTGATGGCGCCGTTGAAGCCCAGGATGATGATGAAGGCGAAGGCCAGCGGCACCCCGGCGAAGTTGCTGGTCATGTTGGCGAAGGCCATCACGAAGTCGCGCAGCCGGCTGTCCACCTGGCGCAGCGAGTAGCTGCCGAGGATGGCGATGAACAGGCCGATCAGGCTCGACCACAGGGAGATTTCCAGGCTGTAGCGGATCGCCTGCAGGTAGAAGGGCGAGCCGAAGATCTCGCTGAAGTTGGCCAGGCCCCAGCCGTCGCCGGTGCGCACGCTGTTGATCATCACCCACAGCAGCGGGGCGAGCTGGAAGGCGAAGAAGAACAGCGCGAAGGGCAGCAGGCAGAGCAGGGCGAAGAGTTTTCCGGTGTTCGATCTCATGCCTTGAGCAGCTCCCGGCAGACCGGTTTGTCGTGGGCGGCGCCGAGGATTTCGCACAGCGTGCCGCAGAGTTCGAGCTGGCGCGGGCGCGCCTGGTCGTCGAGGCTGAACGCTTCGCCGAAGACGAACAGCGGCACTTCGCGCTCCTCGGGGAGGATGCCGCCGTGGCTGCGGTCGTCGTTCATGCCGTGGTCGGCGGTGACCATCACCTGGTAGCCGGCGGCCAGCCACTGGTGCAGGTATTCGGAGAGGGTGATGTCGACGTGCCGCGCGCTGTTGCGGTACTGCGGCGTGCCCAGGCCGTGCTTGTGGCCGGCGTCGTCGATGTTCATCGGGTGCACCAGCAGGCAGTTCGGCGCATGCCGGCGGCGCAGCGACTCGGCGTCGGTGAACAGGTGCGAGTCGGGGTAGTGGTCGGTCCAGTAGAAATGGCCGTGCTGGATCGGCAGGGTTTCGTCGTCGGTGTGGCGGTCGCGCGCGGGGTCGAAGGGCGTGCGGTTGTACAGCTCGCTGACCCAGTGATATGCCGCTGCGGCGGTGGTCAGGCCGGAATCGCGGGCGTAGTGGAACAGGCTGCGCTGGTTGGACAGGCGCGACACATCGTTGTGCAGGATGCCGCTGTCGATCGGGCGCACGCCGGTGAGGATGCATTCGTAGAGCGGGCGCGACAGCGAGGGGAGTTCGCATTCGAGCCGGTAGAGCTGGCCGCGGCCTGCGTTGCACAGGGCCTGCAGGTGGCCCATGCAGTCATGGGCGACGCTGTAGTTGAGGCCGTCGAGGACGACCAGGATGACGTCGTGGCGCATGGGGCGGGCCTTCGTTGAGCGCGGCCGCCCCGGTGCGAACCGGGGCGGCGGGGCGTCATTGCATGTTGATGATGACGTTTTCCTGCCACTGGCGCGGCAGGCGCTTGGAGGTCTCTTCCCAGGCCTTGGCGTCCTTGATCGGCTGCGCCTTGGCGTACTGCTCGTTGGGCAGCAGCTTGGCCTTCACGTCATCCGGCAGGGTCAGGTGCTCGGCGCGGATCGGACGGGCGTTGCCCTTGGCCAGATTGATCTGCCCGGCATCGCTGAAGATGTACTCGCGGGCCAGCTTGGCGGCGTTCGGGTTCTTCGCGTATTTGTTGATGATGGTGGTGTAGCCGGAGATCACCGAGCCGTCGGAGGGGATCAGCACCTCGAAGCGCGACGGGTCGATCTGGTCGCGGTAGCTCAGGCCGTTGAAGTCCCAGACGATGCCGACTTCCACTTCACCCTTCTCCAGGGTGTTGATCACCGGGTTGGTCAGCGACAGGCGGCCCTGCTTGGCGAGCTGGGCGAAGAACTCCAGGCCCGGCTTGATGTTCTTCTCGTCACCGCCGTTGGCGATGCTCGCGGCCAGTACGCCGTTGACCGCCTGGGCCGCGGCGCTGACGTCACCGATGGTGACCTTGTACTTGCCCTTGAGCAGGTCGGCCCAGCTGTGCGGGACGTCCTTCACCAGCTGCTTGTTGACGATGAAGGCAATGGTGCCGGTGTAGGCGAGCGCCCAGTGGCCGTCCTTGTCCTTGGCCCAGTCAGGGACCTGGTCCCAGGTGCTGGGCTTGTAGGGCTGGCTGACGTCCATCTGGATGGCGATGGGGCCGAAGGCGGCGCCGACGTCGCCGATGTCGGCGCTGGCGTTTTCCTTCTCGGCCTTGAACTTGGCCAGCTCCTGGGCCGAGCTCATGTCGGTGTCCATGTGCTTGAGACCGTACTTGCTTTCCAGGTCCTTCCAGGTGTCCTTCCAGTTCGCCCAGCTATCGGGCATGCCCACGCTGTTGACCTGGCCCTCCTTGCGGGCGGCGGCTTCCAGCGATTGCAGGTCGGCGGTGGCCGCCATGGCGAGGCCGCTGCCAAGGGCAATGGCCGATCCCAGCAGTGAAGCAAGCAAGCGTTTCATTCGGTGCTCCTTCGGATGTCGTTCAGTGTTTTCAAGCGTGGTCTAGATCAGCAAGACGCAGGCCAATCTAAGCGGGGCGGATGACAGTTTGATGTAAGCCCCCGGCGTGTCGGCCCGGCTTCGAACGCCCGACGGGTCGTCGGGGAAAAGCGTAGACCATGGCCGACGCCTTGATCCGCCTGGGCTACGCTGGTGTCGTTATCTGGCATGAGCGCTGCTTGCAAAGGCGTTGTCACGGGACGGTCATCGGGCTTTCCTAGGATGAGCGCACCCCATCGGGGGAAGGAAATGCCCTGTTCTGGGGCTGGACTAGTCCAAAAGAGGGAATCGAATGCGCGATACGGCGCTACCCACGGTCACGGCGATCTGCCGCGCCCTCATCGAACAGATCGACAGCGGCCTGCTCAGTGCCGGCGGCAAGCTGCCAGCCGAGCGCAAGCTGAGCGAGCTGTTCGACACCACGCGGATCACCCTGCGTGAGGCACTGGGGCAACTGGAAGCGCAGGGGCTGATCTACCGCGAGGAGCGTCGCGGCTGGTTCGTCTCGCCGCCGCGCCTGCTGTACAACCCGCTGGTGCGCAGCCACTACCACGCGATGGTCGAGGGGCAGGGGCGGGTGCCGGCGACCGAGGTGCTCTCGGCGCGGCAGGTGCCGGCCAGCGCGGCGATCTGCGAGCTGCTGGAGCTGCCGGCGCTGTCGAGCGTCTACCAGATCCGCCGGGTGCGACGGGTGGACGGGCGGCTGGTGCTCTATGTCGAGCACTACCTCAACCCGGCCTACTTCCCCGGCATCCTTGAGAGCGACCTGACCTGCTCGCTGACCGAGCTGTATGCCAGCCGCTACGACATCCGCTACGGCCGCGTGCGCTTCGACATGGTGCCCACCGCGCTGCACGGCGAAGCGGCCAACGTCCTGCGCGTCGCCCAGGGCAGCCCGGCGCTGCGCATCACCCGCATCAACGGCGACCAGCACGGGCGCATCATCGATTGCGACCTGGAATTCTGGCGGCACGATGCCATCCACGTCAGCGTGGAAGTGCCGGATTGATCTTCTGGCGTTGAGCCGGATGGGTAGGAGCGAGCTTGCTAGCGAACCAGGCACCGGAGTCGCCGGGAATCCCCTCTCCCCCCGCCCTCTCCCTGAAGGGAGAGGGAGCTGTTCGGTGCAAGCCGACAAGCCGGAGTCAGCCGGCGAACTCTTGTCTCTGCCCACACTCAGGATAGTCCCCTCTCCCTTCAGGGAGAGGGTTAGGGAGAGGGCAGCGCCGATGT
The DNA here is from genome assembly GCF_047304025.1 of Pseudomonas sp. Pseusp97. Taxonomy (NCBI): domain Bacteria; kingdom Pseudomonadati; phylum Pseudomonadota; class Gammaproteobacteria; order Pseudomonadales; family Pseudomonadaceae; genus Pseudomonas; species Pseudomonas sp. Pseusp97. The sequence goes on from NZ_JBGLYK010000255.1 coordinate 5,256, forward strand.
GGAGCTAAACAGTTCGCGAGCAAGCTCGCTCCTACGAAAAGCAAAATTCCCCTTCAGCGGTCGGGGTTCCACTCCGGATAAGCCGGAATCCCGTCCTGCGCCAGCCAGGGGCGGTCATGGGACACCCAGATGTGCCGCGCCGGCCGCGTGCCCGGATCGTCGTCCAGGCTGGCCACGCGCACGATGACGTGAGGTTGGCCGTCACGCTCGGCAATCAGCTGCGTCCCGCAGCGCGGGCAGAACTTGCGCAGTTTGCCGGGGGACGATTCGTACGCCGCTACCTTTTCCGCACCCTGGGTCCAGCGGAAGTGTTCGCGCATCACCCCCGCGGTGCTGGCGAAGGCAGCCGAGTGGGCCTTCTGGCAGGTCCGGCAGTGGCAATGGCCGATGGGCATGTCCAGGCCGTCGATCTCATAGCGGATATCGCCGCACAGGCAACTGCCGGTGAAGGGCATGGCGGGCTCTCCTCAAATACTTTCCATGATGAAAAACGCCCGGCAGGTGCCGGGCGTTCGGGTCAGGGCAGGTCGGCGTTGTCGTAGAAGGCTCTGAGCACCTTGGCCAGGTAGTGCAGGTCCTGGCTGCCGGCCAGCTCGCGGATGGAATGCATGGCGAAGGTCGGCAGGCCGATGTCCACGGTGCGCACGCCGATCTGGCTGGCGGTGATCGGGCCGATGGTGGAGCCGCAACCCATGTCGCTGCGGGTCACGAAGCTCTGCACCGGCACTTCGTTCTCCAGGCACAGGTGGCGGAAGAACCCGGCGGTCTCGCTGTTGGTGGCGTAGCGCTGGTTGCTGTTGATCTTGATCACCGGGCCGCCGTTGAGCTTCGGGCCGTGGTTGCCGTCGTGCTTGTCGGCGTAGTTCGGGTGCACGCCATGGGCGTTGTCGGCGGAAACCAGCAGCGAGCGCTGCACGGTGCGGGTGAAGGCATCGCCTTCGGGCAGCAGGCGGCGCAGCACCTGTTCCAGGAACGGGCCGTCGGCGCCGCAGGCGGAGCAGGAGCCGACTTCCTCGTGATCGGTGCAGACCAGCACGCCGCTCTGCTCGTCGCTACTGCCCAGCAGGGCTTGCAGGCCGGCGTAGCAGGACAGCAGGTTGTCCAGGCGGGCGCCGGCGATGAAGGCCTGGTCCAGGCCGATCACGGCGGCGCGCTGGGTGTCGTAGAAGCTCAGCTCGTAATCGAGGATGGCGTCGGCGGTGATGCCGTGCTCCAGTTGCAGCTGCTCGCCGAGCAGGTCGCGGAAGTCGCGGGTCTCGCCGGCGGCAACCTGGGCGAGGATCGGCGGCAGTTCGGTCTGAGCGTTGATCGACCAGCCCAGGTTGGCTTCGCGGTTGAGGTGGATCGCCAGGTTCGGGATCACTGCGATGGGCGCCCGGAAGTCGATCAGCTTGCTCTCGACCTTGCCGGCCAGGCGGAAGGTGACGCGCCCGGCCAGCGAGAGGTCGCGGTCGAACCAGGGGGCGAACAGCGCGCCGCCGTAGACCTCGACGCCCAGCTGCCAGTAACCGTTGCGCACCAGTTCGGGGTTCGGCTTGACGCGCAGGCAGGGGCTGTCGGTGTGCGCGCCCACCAGGCGCAGGCCGTTCTCCAGCAGCGGCGCGGTGCCCAGCTTGAAGGCGATCAGCGAGGAGTCATTGCGGGTGACGTAGTAGCGGCCGCCGGCCTCTGTACGCCAGGCGTCGCGCTCGTCCAGGCGCTGGTAGCCGGCCTCTTCGAGGCGAAGGGCGAGGGCCTGGGTAGCGTGGAAGGGAGTGGGGGAGGCCGCGAGGAAATCGATCAGGCCCTGGTTGAGTTCTGCACGCATGGGTAACTCCGGACAGCGAATGGCCGGAAGTTTAACGTAAATGCGCGAATCTGCGGCCTGGGTAGCTCTTCGTAGGAGCGGGGGGTGTATGTGTGGGCGGCGGGGGGCGCGGGGGTGGGGGGGGGTGGGCGGGAGGCGGGGGGGAGATCGGGG
>NZ_JBGLYK010000256.1:0-7182 GCF_047304025.1 Pseudomonas sp. Pseusp97
CTCACGCGCACGGCTCAACCTTGACGGCGCGCGCTGGCCCGCCAACCGCTCATCCGCGCCCTGCAAATCCGTCCCCCCCCAAGCTCGCTCCTACGAAAAGCAAAAAAGCAAAAATCCCGCAGCGATGCGGGCTTTTTTCATGTCCGAAGAAGGCTCAGGCCAGCAATGTAGGGCGCATAACGCCTCTGGCGTTATCCGCCATCGCGGCGGATAACCCGTTCCGGGTTATTTGCCCTACAACTGTAGGAGCGAGCTTGCTCGCGAACCGCCCAACTTATGTGCTGCCGGTTAATTTGTTCGCGAGCAAGCTCGCTCCTACGAAGAGCCGAAACAAAAAAGCCCGCATCGATGCGGGCTTTTCATGGCTGGCGAATTCTCAGTGCAGAGAAAGCACTCAGGCCAGGCTGGCCGCAATCTCGGCCAGGGCCTTGGCCGGGTCGGCGGCCTGGCTGATCGGGCGGCCGATCACCAGGTAGTCGGAGCCGTTGTCCAACGCCTGGCGCGGGGTGAGGATGCGGCGCTGGTCGTCCTGGGCACTGCCGGCCGGACGGATACCGGGGGTGACCAGTTGCAGCGCCGGATGCGCGGCCTTCAGTGCCGGCGCTTCCTGGGCGGAGCACACCAGGCCGTCCATGCCGGCCTTCTGCGCCAACGCAGCCAGGCGCAGCACCTGCTCCTGGGGCTCGACGTCCAGGCCGATGCCGGCCAGGTCCTCGCGCTCCATGCTGGTCAGCACGGTCACGCCGATCAGCAGCGGCGACGGGCCGTTGAAGGCATCCAGGGTCTCACGGCAGGCGCTCATCATGCGCAGGCCGCCGGAGCAGTGCACGTTGACCATCCACACGCCCATTTCGGCGGCGGCGCGCACGGCCATCGCGGTGGTGTTGGGGATGTCGTGGAATTTCAGGTCGAGGAAGACTTCGAAGCCGCGGCTGTTCAGGGTCTCGACGATACCGGCGGCGCAACTGGTGAACAGTTCCTTGCCCACTTTCACCCGGCACAGCTTCGGGTCCAGCTGGTCGGCCAGCGCCAGCGCGGCTTCGCGGGTGGGGAAATCCAGGGCGACGATGATCGGGGTCTGGCAGGCGGACATGGGCTCTCTCGCGGGTATCGAAAAAATCGGCGCGCATTGTCGCAGAAACGCGCCGACTTCCGTAGCCCGCCCGGCAGGAATGCTGCGCCGCCGGCGGCGATCAGGCACTCAGCCGCTCGCGCTCCTCGCGCGGCATCTCGGCGCTGCGTGCGACCTGCTGCTCGGGCTGCGCGCGGCCAGGAAGCTTCACGGCCAGGTCATCGCCCTGCAACAAGCGCCCCTGCGGCGCACCTGAACGGCACGCGTGAATCACCGTCGCACCGCTTCGAAGCAGGCGAACCGGTGGCGAATGTTCACGAAACGACGCGATCAGGCCCTTTGCGACCGGTTTTTGCCAACTGGCACGGCCACTGCACGACTGCAGGGGTCGTGTCTTTCATCCTCTGTCCTGGAGACCTCGCATGAGCACGCAACTCAAACCCACCCTGGGCACCCTGCACCTGTGGGGCATCGCCGTGGGCCTGGTGATTTCCGGTGAATACTTCGGCTGGAGCTATGGCTGGGGCGTGGCCGGCACCCTCGGTTTCCTGGTCACCACCCTGCTGGTGGCGACCATGTACACCTGCTTCATCTTCAGCTTCACCGAGCTGACCACTGCCATTCCCCACGCCGGCGGGCCCTTCGCCTACAGCCGCCGCGCCTTCGGCGAGAAAGGCGGGCTGGTGGCCGGGCTGGCCACGCTGATCGAGTTCGTCTTCGCCCCGCCGGCCATCGCCATGGCCATCGGCGCCTACCTCAACGTGCAGTTCCCGGCGCTGGACCCCAAGCACGCGGCGGTCGGCGCGTACCTGATCTTCATGACGCTGAATATCCTTGGCGTCAGCATCGCCGCCACTTTCGAGCTGATCGTCACCGTCCTCGCGGTGGCCGAGCTGCTGGTGTTCATGGGTGTGGTCGCGCCGGGCTTCAGCTTCAGCAACTTCGTGCTCAACGGCTGGGCCGGCTCCGACAGCTTCGGCGGCGCGGCCGTCAGCGGGATATTCGCGGCGATTCCCTTCGCCATCTGGTTCTTCCTCGCCATCGAGGGCGCGGCCATGGCCGCAGAGGAAGCCAAGGACCCGAAGCGCACCATTCCCAAGGCCTACGTCAGCGGCATCCTGACCCTTGTCGTGCTGGCCATCGGCGTGATGCTGTTCGCCGGTGGCGCGGGCGACTGGAAGGCCCTGTCGGGGATCAACGACCCGCTGCCGCAGGCCATGAAGATGGTGGTCGGCGAGAACTCCGGCTGGCTGCACATGCTGGTGTGGATCGGCCTGTTCGGCCTGGTCGCCAGCTTCCACGGGATCATCCTGGGTTACTCGCGGCAGTTCTTCGCCCTGGCCCGCGCCGGCTACCTGCCGCGCGGCCTGGCGAAACTCTCGCGCTTCCAGACGCCGCACCGGGCGATCATCGCCGGCGGCCTGGTGGGCATCGCGGCGATCTACAGCGACGGCCTGATCGCCCTGCAGGGCATGAGCCTGACCGCGGCGATGATCACCATGAGCGTGTTCGGCGCCATCGTCATGTACATCATGAGCATGCTCAGCCTGTTCAAGCTGCGCCGCAGCGAGCCAGGCCTGGAACGCAGCTTCCGCGCGCCGGGCTTCCCCGTGGTGCCGGGTATCGCCCTGGCGCTGGCCGTGCTGTGCCTGGCGGCGATGGTCTGGTTCAACCTGCAGATCGCCGGGGTCTTCCTCGCCTTCATGGCCGCCGGCTTCCTCTACTTCCAGCTCACCGCCGCCCATCGCGCCAGCGCCCCTGTCGACGCGATGCTCACCGGCGCCTGACAGCACCGTGAAAGTAAAGAACCCCGGCCGCGGCCGGGGTTCTTCGTTTTGGTCTCTCTCACGCGGCGCTTGCCGGCCGAGCAGCGATCGGTCTGAACCGGGGCGCGCCTGACAAGGTCGGAATCACAGCGTATCGTGATGTTTCACTGCCACTGTCGGAGACGGGACCATGCCCTGGTATGCCTGGTTGATCATCGCCCTAGCCCTGGGCTCAATCGTCGGCGCGCTGATGATGCTGCGCGATACCGCGAAGAAGCTGCCGCTCACCGAGGAGCAGCTCAAGCGCATCCACGAGCGCAACGCGGAAATGGATGCCAAGGAAGCCCGGGACAAGCGGTAAACACCGCCTAACTGACTGAAGCTCCAGTCAAAAACTGGCCACACCGATGGCCAGCGGCAGATGAAATTGCCTAGACTGCGCCTCCTTGATGGAGGAAAGAATGCTCAGGAAACTCCTGCCGCTGTTGCCAGTCGTGCTGTTGCTCTGCGGATTCGCGCTGGGTTTCGTCCAGCCGGTGGGGTTGCTGATCGGCGCCGTCTACGTCGCCTGGACCCTTTACGGCGAGCCTCGCCTGCCGCGCCTGCTCTGGTGGCTGGTGTGCCTGGTGCTCAGCATTGCGCTGGCCGCGCACCTGCTGCCGGGTACCACCTCATGGACGCTCTGGCCGGTGCGCCAGCTGAGCCCGGACGCTCCCGTCTACGCCCTGCACCTGTCCTGGGACAAGGCGCTGGTGGGCGTCACCCTGCTGGCCTGGTGGCTGCGCCGCGAGCCGGTGCCGGTGGAGAAGCGCTCCCCGGACTTCGCCGCCATCGTCATCGTTACCACGCTATTCGCCGTGCCACTGGTAGCCGTCGCGGGCGGCCTGGTGGTGTGGAACCCGAAATGGCCACCCGGTTTCTGGCTGTGGATGCTGGTCAACGTCTGCGTGATCTCGCTGACCGAGGAAGCCTTCTTCCGCGGCCTGCTGCAGAGCGAACTGGTACGTCGCTTCGGCGCGGTCGCCGGGGTGGTGAGCGCCAGCGTGCTGTTCGGCATGGTGCACTGGCCGATCAACCCGCTGTTCGCCGTTGTAGCCGGAGTCGCCGGCCTGGGCTACGGCCTGGCCTTCTACTTCAGCGGGCGGCTGCTGGTGCCGGTGCTGTTGCACGCGGGAGTGAACAGTCTGCACCTGCTGCTGTTCAGCTATCCGTTGCGGATTATCTGATCGGATTGGCGCCGCCGGTAAGCTATCGCGGACGGAGTCCGCTCCTACCGAACCTGACACATGCGTAGGAGCGGACTTCGTCCGCGATCGGCATCCATCTCGCTCCAAGCTCGGCCTGTAGGGCGCATAACCCGGAACGGGTTATGCGCCGAGCCATAGCGGCGGATAACGCTAGCGCGTTATTCGCCCTACGCGCCTGTTCGCGAGCAAGGGCTAGGCGCCCCCTCGGTCCTACGAAGAGCACTAAGCGAAACACTGGAAATTAATCGCGCATCACCAAAAGCAACGCCTGCTCGGCCAGCTCGTCGAGGGTCAGGCTGCCTTCCGGGCGGAACCAGGTGATGGACCAGGACAGCGCCCCGGTCAGGAAGCGTCGCAGGATGAACGGATCGCCCTGGCTGAAACCGGCGACCCGTGCCTCTTCCAGCACCTCCAGCCACATCTGTTCGTAGATGTCGCGCAGGCTGAGGATGTAGGCCTGGCCCTCTTCCGACAGCGAGCGCCATTCGTAGACCAGCACCGCCATCGCCTCGCCGGTGCCGCCGGTGATCGACTGCAGCTCACAGCGGATCAGCGCCAGCAGGCGTTCGCGCAGCGTCGTGGCGTCGGCCAGGGCGGCGCGCATGAGGGCGGTGTTGTAGAGGATGGTTTCCTCCATCACCGAGCGGAGGATTTCGTCCTTGCTCTTGAAGTGATGGAAGATGCTGCCGGACTGGATGCCCACCGCGCTCGCCAGGTCGCGAACCGTAGTGCGTTCGTAGCCCTTGCTGCGGAACAGGTGAGCGGCGGTCTGCAGCAGCTTGCCGCGGGCGCTCTCCGGGTCGGTGATCTGCCCGGTTCCGACCAGCTCCAGCAGTACTTCGCGGGCTTTGCGGTCATCCACGCTGTTCTCTCCCCATGAGGCCCATCGGCCGATCTGCTCAGGGCGATTCATCGAAACGCCCTGCAAGTGCTTGTGTTGTCTGACGAAATGTAAGCCCCCGGGCACCAACCAAGCAAGCGCTTGGCCATCCATTGGTTGGGGATCTCGTCGGGCCGGGGCTTTTCAACCAAGCGCTTGCTTGGTAATGTCGACCCATCACTCAGCGTCACGGGTAGAACAATGAATAAAACCGTACGTATCGGCTGCGCCTCCGCGTTCTGGGGCGACACCTCCACCGCCGCCGCGCAGCTGGTGCGCGGCGCGCAGATGGATTACCTGGTGTTCGACTACCTGGCCGAAATCACCATGTCGATCATGGCCGGCGCCCGCCTGAAGAATCCCGAAGCAGGCTACGCCACCGACTTCGTCGAAGTGATGACACCCCTTCTCGGCGACATCGCGGCGAAACAGGTCCGCGTGATCAGCAATGCCGGCGGCGTGAACCCACAAGCCTGCGCCAACGCGCTGTCCGCTGCCTGCGAGAAGGCCGGGGTGGCGCTGAAGATCGCCGTGGTGCATGGCGACAACCTGCAACCGCGCCTGGGCGAACTGGCCAAGGCCGGCATTCGCGAGATGTTCACCGACGCGCCGCTACCGCCGATGTGCGTGTCGGTCAACGCCTACCTCGGCGCACCCGGCATAGTCGCAGCGCTGAAGGCCGGCGCCGATATCGTCATTACCGGCCGCGTGGTCGACAGCGCAGTGGTCAGCGCCGCCCTGGTGCACGAATTCGGCTGGGCCTGGAACGATTACGACAAGCTCGCCCAGGCCGCACTGGCCGGGCACATCATCGAATGCGGCGCGCAGTGCACCGGCGGCAATTTCACCGACTGGGAAAGCGTGCCGGACTACGAGCACATCGGCTTCCCGCTGGTCGAAGTGCAGGCCAGCGGCGACTTCGTGGTGACCAAGCCATCCGGCACCGGCGGCCTGGTGACGCCGTTCTCGGTAGGCGAGCAGATGCTCTACGAGATTGGCGACCCGCGCGCCTACCTGCTGCCCGACGTGATCTGCGATTTCACCCGGGTCGAGCTCGCCCAGGTGGGCGACAACCGCGTGGCCGTCAGCGGCGCGCGCGGCCTGCCGCCGACCGGCCAATACAAGGTCAGCGCCACCTACCCGGACGGTTTCCGCTGCACCGCCAGTTGCCTGATCGCCGGCATCGACGCGGTGAAGAAGGCCGAGCGGATCAGCCAGGCGATCATCGCCAAGACCGAGGAAATCCTCATGGAACGCGGCTGGGGCCCGTACCGCGAGGTAAGCGTCGAGCTGCTCGGCAGCGAAGCTACCTATGGCGGCCATGGGCGCCGCGGCGACAACCGCGAGATTGTGGTCAAGCTCGCCGTACGCCACAGCCGCAAGGAAGCCCTGGTGCTGTTTTCCCGCGAGATCGCCCAGGCCGCGACCGGCATGGCGCCGGGCCTGACCGGCATCGTCGGCGGCCGCCCGAGCGTATACCCGGTGATCCGCCTGTTTTCCTTCCTGATCGACAAGGACGCCTGCGAACTGGCGGTGGATATCGAAGGTGAGCGCCACGGCGCCGCCCTGCCCGTCCTCGATACCTTCGACCCGGCGGCGCTGGCCGACAAGGTCCCGGTGCCGGCGCCCGAGGGCCCGGCGCCCGCCAGCGTGCCGCTGGTGAAGCTGGCCGTGGCGCGCTCCGGCGACAAGGGCAACCACAGCAACATTGGCGTGATGGCGCGCCGGCCCGAGTACCTGCCCTGGGTCGCCGACGCGCTGAGCGAAGGCGCGGTCGCCGACTGGATGCAGCACGTGCTCGACCCGCAGCTTGGCCGCGTCTGCCGCTGGTACCTGCCGGGCACACATAGCCTGAATTTCCTGCTGGAGAACGCCCTGGGCGGCGGCGGCGTCGCCAGCCTGCGCATCGACCCGCAGGGCAAGGCCTTCGCCCAGCAGTTGCTGGAATTCCCGGTGGCGGTGCCGCAGCACATCGCCGATCAGTTCCTGTAGGAGCGAGCTTGCTCGCGAACCCAACCCCGCAGCGGAGTCTGTTCGCGAGCAAGCTCGCTCCTACAACAAAGCAAAACGTAGGGCGCATAACGCCAACGGCGTTATCCGCCAATCACCAACGGCGCCAGAAAGGTGGCGCGTAAAGGGCCCAAAGGGGTAACAGGGGGTGAGAAAAAAAAATAGGAAAGAATAGGTGTTAAAAACCCGCCGGGTGGGCCGGCCCCC
>NZ_JBGLYK010000257.1:0-7166 GCF_047304025.1 Pseudomonas sp. Pseusp97
GGGCGAGCAGGCGGCCGTCGCGGTTGTCGGTGGCGCCGGTGGCCAGCAGCAGGTCGCCGCTGGCGGAAAGCAGGCCGCCCTGGTTGTTCAGGCTGGCACTGCCGACGTCGAGCTTGCCGCTGGCGACCAGTGCGCCGTCGCCGTGGTTGTCCAGCGCGCCCTGGCTGCGCAACTGCAGGTCGCCCCGGCTGGCGAGGGTGCCGCCCTGGCTGTTGTCGACACTGGCGGCGCTGACGCTGAGGCCGTTGCTGCCGGAAAGCACCCCGGCGCTGCTGTTGTTCAGCGCGCCGCTGGCGAGGGTCAGGCGGTCGCCGGAGAGGATCTTGCCGCCCTGGTTGAGCAAGGTGCCGGTGGTGAGGGCGAAGGCGCGGTCGCTGGAAATCTCGCCGCCCCGGTTGTCGAGGCTGGCCAGGTTGCGCAGCATCAATTGGCCGGGGCTGCCGAGCAGGCCGCCGGCGTTGTTCAGGGCGCCGCCCTGCAGATCGAGGTCGACACCGCCCTGGCCGATCAGCTGGCCGCCGCCGTGCTGGTCGAGGCCGGCGATGCGACCATCGATCGCGCCGCGTGCGGACAGGCTGCCGCCCTGGCTGTTGTCCAGTTGGCCGGTGGCGAGATGGATGGCGGCGTCGGTGACGATGCGGCCCTTCTGGCTGTTGTCGAGCTTCGCGCCTTGCAGGCGGATATCGCCGGCGGCGCTGAGGATGCCGCCGGCGTTGTTCAGGTCAGCGCCGGCGAGGTCGATGCTGCCGTCGCTGAGCAGCTTGCCGCCGCGGTTGTCGAGGGCGCCGGCGAGACGGGCGAACAGCAGGCCGGCACTGGAGACCGCGCCCCCACGGTTGTCGAGGCTGCCGGCGTTGAGGGTCAGGCTGCCCTGGCTGAGCAGCGCGCCGTTGCCGCTGTTGTCCAGCGCACCGGCCAGTTGCAGCCAGACGCTGTTCTGGCTGTTCACCCGGCCACCCTGGCTGTTGTCCAGGCTTTGCCCGGTGATGCTCAGGCCGTCGCGGCCGGACAGCGTGCCGGCGCGGTTGGCGAGGCGCTGTACCTGCAGGTCGAGCCCGGCGTCGCCGATCACCTTGCCGGCGCCGTTGTCCAGGCTGGCGGCCTGCACAGCAACCTTGGCGCGGCTGGATATCTCGCCGCCCTGGTTGAGCAAATCGATGCCCTTGACGGTGACGCCGTTGTTGGCGGCAACCAGGCCGCCGTTGCGGTTGTCGAGCTGCCCGGCTTCGAGGCTCAGCGCGCCCTGGGCGAGCAGTTCGCCGCCCTGCTGGCCGAAGCTGTCGGCCTTGGCCTGCAGGTCGCCCTTGGCGCTCACGCTGCCCTTGGTGTTGTTCACCTGACCGGCCGTCAGGCGCAGTGCCGCGCCGCTGTCGAGGGCGCCGCCCTGGCTGTTGTCCAGCTGGCCGACGTCGATCTTCAGCTCGCCCAGGCTGCTGATCACGCCCAGCGCGCTGTTGTTCAGGCTGGCCCCGGACAGGGTCACGCCGGCGTCGCCGACCACCAGCCCGCCCCGGTTGTCGAGGTTGCCGGCCTGCACGCCGAGCGCGCCCTTGGCCGAGAGCAGGCCATCGGCCTGGTTGTCGAGCTTCTGCTGGACGCGGGCCTGCAGGGTGCCGTTGCTGACCAGGGTGCCCTTGCCGCTGTTGTCGAGGCTGTCGAGGGTGAAGTCCAGCGACTGCTCGGCGGAGAACAGGCCCAGGCGGTTGTCCAGCGCGCCGCCGCTGACTTGCAGGCGGTTGGCGACGGCCTGGCCGTTGCGGTTGTCCAGGCGCGCGGCGCTGAGGTTCAGCTGGTCGCTGGCAAGCAGGCGGCCCTGGCGGTTGTCCAGGTTGGCGGCATTGACGCGGGCGGTGGCGCCCTTGAGCGCGCCGCCCTGGTTGTCCAGGGTGCCGCTGGCGCTGGCGTCCAGGTTGCGGCTGGCGACCACGCTGCCGCTGTTGCGCAGGTTCTGCGCGCTGATCGCCACGTCGCCCTGGGCGTTGCGGCTGTTGTCCGGATTGACGCCGGCTTCGACGACGCCACTGTTGCTGACCTGCGCGGCAGTGAGCGCGACACGCTGGCCGGCGGCGAGGCTCTGGCTGTTGCTGAGCTGGCCGCTGGCGCTCAACTCGGCGGTGCCCGTGGCGTAGGTCGGGCCGCTGAGCGCGATGGCGCCGGCCCTGGCGCGCAGGCTGCCGGCGGCGCTGGTCTGCGCCAGGCTCAGTTGACCATTGGCGTCGATCTGGATATCGCCGGCGCTGGCCGCCATGTTGCCGGCCAGCTTCACGCCCACGCCCTGCTCGGTGCCCACCAGGCGGATCGCGCCAGCATACATGCCGCCCAGCGCCGAGCTGTCGATGGCCAGTTGCGGCTTGGCGCTGCCGTCGTCGGCCTTGGCGGTGGCGGCGAGGGTCTCGGCGTCCACCTGGTTGCGCCCGGCCACCACCGTGAGCTGCTTGGCGTAGAGATCGGCGTTGAGCCTGGCGCTGCGGGTGATCAGTTCGAACTGGTCGAGGTTGCTGGCGTTCAGGCCGGCGCCCTCGACAGCGATCTCGCCGCCGTCGACGTCATAGCCGCGCAGGCGCTCGCCGTCCATCAGCGGCTTGCCGGTGGTCAGGGTCGCGCGCGGGGTGTTGATGAAGCCGCAGCCGTTGCAGGTAATGCCGTGGGGGTTGGCGACGATGACGTGGGCGGACTGGCCGGCCACCTCGGTGTAGCCGCGCAGTTGGGATGGGTTGGCGCCGGTGACTTCGTTGAGGATCCGGTTGGCCGCGCCGCCCTTGAGGTTGGGGTTGCCGACGATGATGCCGCCCAGCTGGGTGGACTGCGTCTTGCCGGTGGCGTTGTTGAGGATCAGGCCGTTCTGCCCGACGTTGTAGTCGCTGAACTTGTTGTGGGACAGGCCCGCGCCGTTGGGCGTGGCGATGTTCACCACAGGGACGCCGTTGCCCGCCGCGCCCAGGTGCGTATTGCCACCGGCTGCAGCATCCACCGCCAGTTCGGCCGCGGCCGCCACGATGGGGTTGAGGATCAGGATGCCGGCAAGCACGCTGGCAATGGCCTGGTACAACGGATGGCGAACGTCCATGTGGGAATCTCCCCAGTACTGGCTACTAGCTAAAGAGCGAATCGGTTCAGAAGAAGAGGTCGACGCGGAAATACACCGGGTGCTCGCGTCGCTCGATGAGGTCGGGGCGCTCCAGCGAGCGCGCCAGGGTCACGGAGGCGGCGGCGTACTGCCCGCGCGCGCTGAACTCCACGCCATGGCCGCTCATGCGCCCGGAGAGCCCCGGGTTGTATTGGCCGTGCTCGATGGCGCCGACGTCGTAGGCGTAGGCCACGCCGTACTCCTGCACCCAGGGCAGCAGCGGCTCCCAGGTGACGGCGCGGCGCCAGCGCAGCTGGTTGCGCCAGTAATAGCCGGAGTCGCCGGAGAGGGTCTGGTCCTTGAAGCCGCGGATCGAGCTGAGGCCCCCCAGGCTGATGCGCTGCGGACTGTAGAGCACGTCTTCGCTGTGCTGGCCGGTGGCGAGGCTTTCGAAGCTGAAGGCTTCGTCCCACAGCTTGAAGGGCTGCAGGTAGCTCAGGGTCAGGCTGTACTTGTTGTAGCGGGCGGTGGGGCTGCCGTGTGGGGCGTCGTGGTCGTCGTCCTGCGCGCCGAAGGCGCCGACGCCGCGCTGCCAGCCGATGTCGGCGTTGACGAAGGCGCTGCCGATGCGCCGGCCATGGTTGAAGCCCAGGCTGAATTCGCTGAGGTGGGTGCTGGAAACGTCGAGCAGGGTGTCGTCGATGTAGTTGCGCGTGCGCTGGTGGCTGAGGCCGAAGTTCACCCCGGTCTTGCTCACGTCGTCGCGAAACAGCACGCGCTGGGCGCCCAGCTGGTGGGTCTCGTTGTCGCCGTCGTACTTGAAGGCGAAGCCGGCATCCTCGTTGCGGGTGCGGTAGTAGTTGCGGCTGTAGCTGTAGTTGAAGGTCCACCAGCCGTAGGGAACGCTGTACCACAGGCTCTGGTTGTCGGAGTGCTTCCAGTGGTCGCTGACCACATCCTGGCCGTAGCGCAGGCCGAACTGGTCGGCCAGGCCCAGCGGGCTGTCCCAGTCCAGCCCGACGCCGGCCTGCTGTTCGCCGGAAGTCGAGTCGCCGTTGTTGTCGCGGCTGGCGGAGACGCGCCAGGGTTTGCTGCGCTCACCCTTGAGCTGCACGCGGCTGCCGCCCACTTCCTTGCCCGGCACCAGCTCCATCTGCGCCTGGCGCGAGGGCAGGCGGTTGACCTGGTCGACCAGCTGCTCCAGGTCGCGCAGGTTCAGGACATCGCCGGTGGCGCCGGGAAAGGTCATGGCCAGTTCGCGCTCGCTGGCCAGTTCCGACTGGTCGAAGCCCTCGAAACGACCCTCGACCACGACGATCTTCAGCTCGCCGCTGGAAAGGTCCTGCTGCGGCAGGTAGGCGCGGGTGGTGACGAAGCCACGCGACAGGTAGTGGTCGGTGATGCCCTTGAGCAGCTCGTTGAGCTGGTTGACCCCCAGGCATTTCTCCCGATACGGCGCCAGCAGCTTCTCGCGAGCGCGCGCGTCGAGGTGCTCGGCGCCTTCCAGGGTGATGGTGCGGATGGTGAAGCAACGCGTATCCGGCGCGCTGGTCGCCGGCGCCTCGGCCGGCGCCTTGCCGGGCAGCTGCTGGAGCTCTTCCAGGCGCTGGCGCTGTTCGCGCAGCAGTTGTTCCTGGCGCTGGCGCTGCAGGTCGTTGTCACCCGGCGAGGGCAGTGGTGCGGCAAAGCTTGCCGAGGCACAGCAGAATGCCAGGAGCGGCATCCAGCCACGGTAGAGAGCATGCATCCTTACAATCCCTGTCTTCTGGCCGTACGGCCAGTCCGTCCCAAAAAACGGATTGGATCATATTTGATACATGATGCCTTTAGGCCACCACCCCGACGAACTGTAAGACATTTCCCAATTTCTGGGAGATGCCGCGCACAAATTACCCGTAGCTGTGCGCCTGATTGTCACACTTTGGGGACAAGTGCCGGCAGCAACTGCCGGGAGATCGCCTCGCGCACGGCGGGCAGCAGCGTGGCGTTGCCGGCCAGCATGCTTTCGACCAGCCGGCGCAGCGCCAGGGAACGCTCCGGCGTCAGGCCGCGCACGGCGTATTCGCAGGCCTGCTCGGCGCTGGCGTCCGGCGGCACGGCGAAGCCCAGCGCCTGCAGGCGTTCGCGGAAATCGTCCTGGTCGATCAGGTCGGCGTGCATCATCGCGGGTCTCCTTGGAAGCGGCTGGGTCTGTCTCGATTCTGGTAAGCCCGACCGGAAGCGGCAAGCACCTGCCCGACGGAATGTCCGCGGCGGGCACGCGCAGGTCGTTTTCGGCTAACCGGGGCGGCGGCGCGGCGCGCAGACTGGCTTCCATACCCCGCGGCCGGCACCGGCTCGGTTGCGGGGCCTCGCACACTGAGAGCCTGATCCGGCTCGATTTGTCCCCTGCCGCGCGTCGGGCGCCGCAGGGGATTTTTTTGTCCGGCTTTTTGTAGGGGCGAGGGGGACTAGCTCGCCTGGCGGGTGTCCGGCGACTTCGGAGCGGGGCGGTTCGCGAGCAAGCTCGCTCCTACACGGGGAGGTACGCCGCACGGGCCAGCCCGCTCCGCTCCGAAGGAAGAGGGAGCTGTCCGTGTCGGCTGACGCATTGGTTTCAGCCTGCTCCGCACGGTCCCCTCTCCCTTCAGGGAGAGGGTGAATCCCAGGTACGAAGTTTCAGAAGGACCAGCCAGTCACTCCTGCACACTCAGCGCTCACGCTGCAGCACCAGGATGCGCGACAGCAGTTCGTCGCGGTCGATGTAGCAACCCTGCAGGTGCCGCTCGCCGCTGGCGGGGTCGAACGCGGTGCGGGCGTGCAGGGTGCGGCGGTTGTCGAAGCACCACATCTGCCCGGCGCGCAGTTTCTGTTGCAGGCGGAAGCGCGGGTCACGGGTGAGCGTGAGGAAGGCGCGCCAGGCGTGGTACAGCGCGTCCATGCGCTCGGCCGGCGCGTCGAAGGGGCCGCGCAGGAAGTTGGCGATGCGGATTTCGCTGATCTCGCCGCGCGCGTCCAGGGCGATCACCGGTGCCAGGCAGCGGTAGTCGCTGCGGCGGTCCTTGTTGCGGAACTCGATGGGCATCTCGCAGAGCGTGCGGAAGTCTTCCGGCGCTTCTTCGCGCAGCGCCTGGGCGATGGCGAAGCCGTCGACGAACACGCTGTCGCCGCCGTCGGCATCGTTGACCAGGCAATGCAGGAATTGCAGCCCCGGTTGCAGCTCGCGGGTCGGCAGGTCGGTGTGCAGCGGCAGGTTGAAGGCGGTGTAGGCGTTGCTGTCGGCGGCCGCGGCCTTGGATTTCACGTCGAACAGCACGCCGAAATTGGTCTCGCGGATGAAGGCGATGCGCTGGGCGATGCGGTGCAGGGAGCCGGGCGCAGTGGGCACGCCGTCCACGCGGCTGAGGCCGAGGTCGCGCAGGGCGAGCATCCATTCCAGCAGCGCCGAGTCGTCATCCATCAGCTGATCGTGCTGGAACACCGGCACCTCGAAATCGCGGCGCCAGACGCGGGTGGTCTGGTGCGCGGCCAGGCGCTCGGCGCGGGAGTCGTCGTCATAGGCGTGGGCGCGCAGCCAGCCGGGGTCGAAGCGGCTGCGGTGGCCGTCCTGCCAGTCGATGCACAGCTGGCCCTGGTCCAGGCTGGCGCGGGACGGCGCGAGGTTCGCGGGGACGTCGATGATTTCCAGCACCTGCTCGCGGGTAACGCTGTAGACGCACTCGCCGCAGGGGCAGTTGTCGCGCAGCCACTGGTGATGGAAGGGGCTGACGCGGCCGTCGGCCCAGAGCACTTCGAGGCGGTTCTCCAGCGGGCGCAGGCTGGCCAGGGCGGCGGTCAGCCGGTAGGTGCGCCAGTCGGCGATGCCAGGGTTTTCCAGGGTGGTCTGCATGCGTTCCTCCTCATCGACTCAGGTTGCGGCGCAGGGCCGCGATCAGGGCGCCGCGCAGGGCATCCACTTCCGCCACGCGCCGGGCGCGCAGGCAGCCGTGGACCAACCCGGCACCGGGGAAGTAATCCACCGCCACGCCGGCTTCGCGCAGGCGGTCGCGGTAGCGTTCCAGCTCGGCGATGCTGCGGCTGCCCTGCTGTTCGCTGGTGCCTTCGACCACGCGGTCGATCA
>NZ_JBGLYK010000258.1:0-7102 GCF_047304025.1 Pseudomonas sp. Pseusp97
GGCGATGTCGCCGCGCTCCAGGGCTTCCTGGGCCAGTCGCTGGTCGGGCAGGCCGGCGCAACCGGCGGCCGCGGCGATGGCCAGCGCCAGGGCCAGGTGCGGGGCGTGTCGGATGACAGGTCGATTCATGCGGGCGGTCCTCTTAGCGGGCGGTGGCCAGGGCCATCGCCTTGTTCAGCAGGGTGCGGCCCGGCAGGCCGCCGATGCTGACTTCAGTCGGGCGGCCAGCCATCTGGCTGTCGAGCGGCTGGTCGGGGGTGATCTGCACACGGATTTCCGAGGACAGGTCGCCGTCCACCGGTGCGGTGCGCAGGATGCGGCCGCCGCGCACTTCGGCGTCGCCGGCGACCTGGAAGTTCACGTGGGTGCCGGGGGACAGCTCGGCGGCGTTGCGGTAGGGGAAGCGCGCCTCGATGGTGGCGTTGCTGTCGCGCGGGGTCAGGGTGAAGATCACGTCGCCCTTGTTGGCAAACTGGCCGTTGGCGACGCGCTGTTCGACCACGCGGCAGTCGCACGGGCTGGTCAGGGTGCCTTTCATCTGGTGGCCGAAGAGCTTCTCGATGTTGCTCGGGTTGAGCTGCTCTTCGGTCAGGTTGCCCTTGAGCAGGTCCAGCAGGTTGGCCGAGAAGGAAGCGATCGGCGCGCCCTTGGCGACGTCGGCGCCGGGCTCCACCAGGCTCTCCACGGTGCCCTCGCGCGGCATGGTGATCTGCTGGCTGGCGACGCTGACCACGCCCGAGTCGGCGTGAGTGACGAAATACAGGTTGTAGATCTGGTTGAGGATCACCGCGAAGGCGCCGACGCCGACCACGAAGATCGCGGTGCTGACGGTGACCGCGCGGAAGCGGCCGAAGAAGCCCATGCCGCCGGAGCCTGCGCCGTGCTTGCGGGCCTTGGTGAAGTTCTCGCGCTGCAGGGTGTTGAGCATGTCGCCGACGCTGATCACTTCACCGGCCAGGTAGGAGGTGATGAGGTAGCGCAGGGCGGCGATCTCGCGCGGCTTCAGGTGCTGGAATTCACAACCCACGCGGGCGCTTTCGCGATCGTACGAGCGCACCTGGAATTCCACTTCCAGGGAGAAGCTGATGCTGTCGATCTGGAACAGCAGCTTGCCCTTGTGCAGGTCGCCGACCTGGATCGGGGTGTTGTTCGCGGCAGCGAACGCGAAGCCACCGGCGGACAGGTCCAGCAGGCGGGCGTCGACGCCCTCGCGGTGGGAACCGATGAAGCGGATGCGGGCGGGCAGCTTGACCCGGGCGTGCTGGCGCTGGGCTTCGGATTCGTGCACGACATTGACGTTGACGGCGGTATTCATGAGGTCGAGTCCTGTTCGTAGCTAAAAAGGAGGTCAGACGATGGTCAGCAGTACGGCGACGAAAATACTGGCCGCGGAAAAGGTCATGGCTCGCGAGGACCAGGTGTTGAACCAGCGCTGGAAGCTGGCCAGGCCGCGGTCGAGCTTGGTGTTCTGGCGGGTCCACGACTGCTGGTCGAGGCGGAAGAACACGTAGATCTTCACCAGGGCACCGACGATCTGGTTGTAATAGAGGATCGCGGGATAGGCCGGCCCGATGTGGTGCCCCGACAGCGACAGCAGGAGCGTCAGGACGAAGCGGGTGATGCCGATCCAGAGCAGGTAGATGAGCAGGAAGGCGATGCTGTACTTGATGCTCGCGATGATCGCGGCGACCAGGCCCAGCAGGCAGGTCCACATCGACAGGCGCTGGTCGAACAGCACCACGCTGGTGAACCAGCCCAGGCGTTGCGGGCCCAGGGCCAGGGCGCGGGAGTTCTGCCGCAGGTTGTTGCCGTACCAGCGGAACATCAGCTTGCGGCTGGCCTTGATGAAGCTCTTCTCCGGCGGGTGCTCGACCGTGTTGATCGCCGCGTCCGGCACGTAGAAGGTGTCGTAGCCCAGGCGCATCAGGCTGTACCAGCTGGATTTGTCGTCACCGGTGAGGAACTGGAAGCGGCCCAGGCGCCAGTGGTCCAGGTGGTCGCTTTCCACGTCGGTGATGAAGTCCGGGTCGGTGACCACGGCGGCGCGGAACACCGACATGCGCCCGGTCATGGTCAGCACGCGCTTGGACAGGGCCATGGAGCACATGTTGATGTGGCGCTGGGCAAAACGCAGCTTGTGCCACTCGCTCATCACGTAGCTGCCCTGCACTTCGCAGAACTCGTTGGTGGTCAGGCCGCCGACGTTGGGGAAGAGCTTGAACCAGGGCACGGTCTTCTTCACAACGCCCGGTTCGAGCACGGTGTCGCCATCGATCACCGCGACCACGGCGTCTTCGTCCGGCAGGTGACGGGAGATGGCGCGGAAACCGTGGGCCAGGCCGTCGCGCTTGCCGGTGCCGGGGATGCGCACGAAGTCGAGCTTCACGTGATCCGGCGGGTTGAGCTTCTGCCACTGCTGCTTGATCAGCACCTCGTCGGACATCTCGACGATGGAGCACACCACGGTGGTGGGGTAGCCGCAGTGGATGGCTTCTTCGATGACCGAGCGATAGACCATGGAGGTGGTCAGCGCGTCGATGCGGAAACTGGTGACCATCAGGAACACGTGGGACGGGTCGGCCGCCTCGCCCAGCTTGCGGACCTTGCGGCGGTAATGCGGGTAGACCACGTAGAGGAACAGCATGCCGCGCAGGAAGTGCAGGCCGCCCATGGAATAGCGCCAGATGCCGACCGCGCCGATCAGCAGCAGGAAGTCCTTGGAGTTGGCGTCGAACACGGTCGGTGGCACCAGCAGTGCCAGCAGCATCAGCAGGCTGAGGAAGACCAGCCAGCCCGTGGCTTCACCGATCACTCGTTTGTAGGTATCCATCGTCGAAATCCGTCTGTCGCTTCTTGGGGCGTGGGCTCTTGTAGGAGCGAGCTTGCTCGCGAACCCGCCTGGCACCGAGGTGCGGCGCAGAGCATTCGCGAGCAAGCTCGCTCCTACGAAGAGCGGCGCGTTACCAGCAGATGCCTTCGGCGCGCTCGTCGGTGACGCTGGGCATGAAGCCGATCAGGTCGACGACCTTCTTGCCTTCCGGCGCCTGCTTCACCACGTCGACGAACAGCTCATCGCCGTTGCCCAGCACCAGGACGTCGGAGGACTTCACGACGGCGTCCAGGTCCGAGACCAGCAAGGAAGAGACGTGCGGAATCTTCGATTCGATGTACTCCTTGTTCGCGCCATGGACGCGGGCGTACTCGACGTTGCGGTCGAAGATCTGCAGCTCGTAGCCCTTGCCGATGAGCATCTCGGCCAGTTCCACCAGCGGGCTTTCGCGCAGGTCGTCGGTGCCGGACTTGAACGACAGGCCGAGCAGGCCGACCTTGCGGCTGCCATGGGCGGCGATGATGTCGAAGGCCTTCTGCACCTGGTGCTGGTTGCTGCGCATGATCGAACCGAGCATCGGGTGTTCGATGTCCAGCTGGCTGGCGCGGTAGGTGAGGGCGCGCACGTCCTTGGGCAGGCAGGAGCCGCCGAAGGCGAAGCCGGGTTTCATGTAGTAGCGCGACAGGTTCAGCTTGCGGTCCTGGCAGATCACGTCCATCACTTCGCGACCATCGACGCCGACCGCCTTGGCGATGTTGCCGATCTCATTGGCGAAGGTGACCTTGGCGGCGTGCCAGACGTTGCAGGTGTACTTGATCATCTCGGCGACTTCGATCGACTTGCGGATGATCGGCGCGTCCAGCTCGCGGTAGATCTCTTCCAGCAGGTCGCCGGTCTGGGCGTCCAGCTCGCCGATGACGGTCATGGGCGGGAAGTCGTAGTCCTTGATCGCGGTGGATTCGCGCAGGAACTCAGGGTTGGTGCCCACGCCGAAGTCGGCGCCGGCCTTCTTGCCCGAGCAGTCCTCGATGATCGGGATCACCACGTTGTTCACGGTGCCCGGCAGCACGGTGCTGCGCACGACCACGGTGTGGCGTTCCTTTTTCTCGCGGATCGCGTAGCCGATCTCGCGGCAGACGGACTCGATGTAGCCCAGGTCCAGGTCGCCGTTCTTCTTGCTCGGGGTGCCAACGCAGATGAACGACACGTCGGTGTCCAGTACGGCCTTCTTGAAGTCGGTGGTGCCCGACAGGCGACCGGTGCGGATGCCCTGCTCGAGCAGCGGCTCCAGGCCCGGTTCGACGATGGGCGACTTCCCGTTGTTGATCAGATCGATCTTGGTGGTGGAGACATCCACCCCAACGACTTCGTGGCCTCGTGCGGACAGGCAGCCGGCACATACTGCGCCAACATACCCAAGACCAAAGATGCTGATACGCATCGCATTCACCTCTTCAATGGTCGAACTGTTTAAAGTTGCCCTGTGGGCGCTTTTTAAAGGTTGCAAGAACCCCCGGATGACACTGTCGAAGTGTCTTCCGTACTTCCTTCCAGGCAGGCATGGGAATCGAGTGCTAAACTTTCGAGCACAGTCTCGGTGCAAACTCTGAATGTTTGCCCTGTTATGTTTCAGACGGATTGCAAAGTTGGTGCAAAGTCCGCCTGGCGTGCTCCAGTCTGGTTAGATGATTGCCTCGTCATCTGAAAAGTTCAGTTATTTCATGGGGTTGCAGTTCAGGTTAAGGATTGGCAAGAGCTAATCGGAATAACCTTGGAACTGAAACTCGCACTTTCCACCGAGGCACTTTCGCTTCGCCATCGATGGTCGTTGCGCAAATAGGATTTATCCGAAAGTCGGTTAGTTCCTTCCGCCCATCTCGCTTCTGAAATCATTTGAAATATCCAATTGATATCACTTGATGCTGCGCTGATGGCAAAACTCGCGGCTTTTTCTCCAATGCAAAGTGCAAGGCGGGCGAAAGTTCCATTGAATTTTTCGTTAAAAACGACTGGCTATCGTCGTCAACACATTCGTTCAGCTCCCGTTCAGCTTTCCATCTTGCAAAGTGCAATCGTGAAATGCATGTCATGGCCAAGGGCTGGTACTGGCCAATGGATTACAAGGCAGGTAGCGAATCAGGACGATTTCCATCCTTCCGACCGGTCCGGAGCGCCGAAAAAATTTCTCACGATTAATCCTGAAGCAGACGAACGGTCATTTTGACCCTTTCCGGTGTAGGGTCTTGACGGGGTGTTTTGGGCAGAAAACGTACAGATCGGCCACCGCTGAGCGGGCGGTCTTATGGTCAATGGCTTACAGGCCAGTTGGAATCAGTGGGGATTCTGGACGCGCAATAGAGGCGAAGCGGTGTGGGGCAATCTGCGCGGGGGTGCTCCCTTTAGGAGCGCCCCATGCGTGCGAGCCATTGGCAGGACCGACGCTCGCGTTGGCATTGGAGTTTCTGCGCCGCCTTGGGCGTGAGCGGATGTATTCGATTTCGCCCCCTCGGGCGAGTCACTTCTTCCAAACGCCGAAGAAGTAACCAAGAAGGCTTGCCCCGGACATCCGGTTTTTCGCCTGGGGCGAAAAATTCCCTCGTTGAAGCGAAGTTTCAGGGGCACGAACTAGGCGTCCCCCCACGAAGGGCCATCCCTGGCCCATCGCGGCTCTCGCGACATCCATGTCGCTCAACCCCTGAAACTCCACTTCAACGAGGCCTCCTGAACGGGGCATTCGGAGTGCACGGTCGTTTCTCTGGAAGTCTTTCAGACCCGGAGCCAGAGCGGCGCTGGGTGACTATCCGTAGGAGCGGACCTTGTCCGCGAAGTCCTGCGCGGCGTACTCCTTGGTCGAGCTTTACAGCTGACCTTTCGCGCCGACTGTAGGAGCGAGCTTGCTCGCGAACCGCGTGGAGTGCTCCTGCAGGCTTGGCCGCGCAAACAAAAACGGGAACCCCAGGGCTCCCGTTTGGTGCAGCAGGTCGGGCGATCAGTCTTCGGCGTGGTCGCGCAGGAACACCAACTGGTCGGCCTTGGAGTGTTCGGCGCTGTAGGCGTAGCCAGCGTAGTTGAAGTCCTTCAGGCCTTCGGGGTTGGTCAGGCGCTCCTTGATCACGTAGCGCGCCATCATCCCGCGGGCCTTCTTGGCGTAGAAGCTGATGATCTTGTACTGGCCGTTCTTCAGGTCCTTGAACTCGGTGTCGATCACCCGTGCGTTCAGCGCCTTGCGCTTCACCGCGCCGAAGTACTCGTTGGAGGCCAGGTTGAGCAGCACGTCGTCGCCCTGCTCGGCCAGGCACTCTTTCAGCCAGGCGCTGATGCGCTCGCCCCAGAAGGCGTAGAGGTCCTTGCCGCGTGCGTTGGCGAGCCGGGTGCCCATTTCCAGGCGGTACGGCTGCATCAGGTCCAGCGGACGCAGCACGCCATAAAGACCGGAGAGCATGCGCAGGTGGCGCTGGGCGAAATCGAAGTCGTCTTCGCCGAAATCCTCGGCCTGCATGCCGGTGTAGACGTCACCCTTGAAGGCCAGCAGCGCCTGCTTGGCATTGGCCGGGGTGAAGTCCGGGTGCCAGCTGCCGAAGCGTGCGGCGTTGAGGCCGGCCAGCTTGTCCGACAGGTGCATCAGCTCGGCGATCTGCGCCGGGGTCAGTTCCCGCAGTATGCCGATCAGCTCCTGGGCATCGTCCAGGTGCTCGGGCAGGGTGAAGCGCTGCGTCACCGGTGCGGTGTCGTAGTCCAGGGTCTTGGCGGGGGAAATCACCATCAGCATCGTGCGGTCTCCTACAAGCGAGCGGCGATTGTAAGGAGTCGCAGGCGTAGGCTCCACCTATGGGGACGATTAGCTTCTGAAAAGCGCGGAGTTCTTCTATCGGGAAGGCGGGGCGGGGCGTCGGGTGCGCAAGCCGGGACCGGCGTCGCGTGCCGCTTTGAAACAGATTGGCCGAGGTGAGGACAATGAATTGCAGGAGGTGGGACCCCTAAAGCTAGCGCTGTCGGAGGCCCTCGCCAAGGTATTTCGTCGTACGAAGAAAAAAACCTTCTTAGGAAGGAAAAAGACTTTTTATCGTCATGTTTTTTCCTGTATTTGTTGAATCGTAGACCGCCGAACCCTGCAGACAGGTGGCGGCCCCGGCCCGGCCCGTCCCCTTTTCGCAGTGCTCTCGACCCCACCCCCGAGAGCCGGCGGCTCACCGCACGGCGGAGCGCTGTCACGGCATTCCGTCGTAACGTTCCCAGAAGAGGTGACCTGCGTATGGATGACCACGGACGCTC
>NZ_JBGLYK010000259.1:0-7037 GCF_047304025.1 Pseudomonas sp. Pseusp97
CGCTGCGGCTGTCAGGCAGCAGCCAGTGGCGCGGGGCGAACTGGCTGTTGACCGAGCGCAGCGCGAGCACCCGTTGTTCCGGAGCGTAGCCGTCGTACTCGTTGCCTTCGATCTGCAACAGGCGGTCGACGCCGGCGGTATCGAAGGCGGACTCCTTGGGCTCGCCGAACACTACGGCCAGCACCGCGCCGTCGCTGCCGGCGAGCTTGCGGGCCAGGCCCAGCAGGTCGCGGTCGTGGCTGGAGAGACGCCCGCCAACCATGTCCGGCACCACGGCAATCAGGAACGCCGGTTGCTCGATCGTCACCAGCGGCAGCTGCACCACTTCCGGCGCGCTGCTGCGCTTGCCGCCGGTGCCCTGCTGGCCACCGGAGCGGTCGATGCGCTTGATCCCATTGGGGCCGATGAAGCCGACCGCATGGGGATTCTTGCGCACCACGCCATGGGGGCCCATCCAGCGGCTCTCGCCGCCCTGGGTCGACTGCATGGCCGCGTGCAGCGGATGCAGGCGGTTGCGGGCGATCCACTCGGCGCGCGGGTCGCGGCGGATGATGTCGCTCATGATTGGGCCTCCAGCACGAATATGCTCTTCGTAGGAGCGAGCTTGCTCGCGAACGGGTTAGCATCGATGCTCGGGCGGCCCTCTCCCCCCGCCCTCTCCCTGAAGGGAGAGGGAGCTATCCGTGCTGCCCTGTGGGTGAGGGTGGATAAGCCTTGCTCTGTGCAGCGGGCAACCCAGCTAAAGCCGACGTCCGCCGTGGCAAAAACGGTCCCCTCTCCCTTCGGAGCGGGGCGCGCAGCCAGGGTTAGGGAGACGGCCTGCGGGCTCGCAGCCAGCACAGGCCCCACAGTGAGGAACATCGCTCTCATCAGTGCACCTCCGCCGTTTCTTCACGGCGCGCCAGCGAGGGCTTTTTTGCCGGCACCTCGGTGGCCTCGATGAGGACCTCGGCAACCAGTTCGGCGATGTCCTTGATCTCCGGACGCGGCGCGACCACGCCTTCGAGCATCGCGGTGCATTGCGGGCAGCCGACGGCCACCAGCTCGGCGCCGGTTTCCTTGATGTCGGCCATGCGCATGTCGGGAATCCGCTGCTTGCCGGGGATGTCGGTGATCGGCGCGCCGCCGCCGCCGCCGCAGCAACGCGAGCGGAAGCCGGAGCGGGCCATTTCCTTGACCTCGATGCCGATGGCCTTGAGCACGTTGCGCGGGGCTTCGTACTCGCCGTTGTAGCGGCCGAGGTAGCACGGGTCGTGGTAGGTCACGCTGTCGGCCTTGCTCTGGCCGAGGTTCAGCGCCCCTTTGCGCACCAGCTCGTCGATGAAGGTGGTGTGGTGCAGCACCTCGTAGTCGCCGCCGAGGGCGCCGTATTCGTTCTTCAGCACATGGAAACTGTGCGGGTCGCAGCTGACGATGCGCTTGAAGCGGTACTTGGCCAGGGTGGCGATGTTGCGTCTGGCGAGGGTCTGGAAGGTCGCCTCGTCACCCAGCCGGCGGGCCACGTCGCCGCTGTCGCGCTCTTCCAGGCCGAGCACGGCGAAGTCGACGTTGGCAGCCTTGAGGATCTTCACGAAGGACCGCAGGGTGCGCTGGTTGCGCATGTCGAAGGCACCGTCGCCGACCCAGAACAGCACGTCGGCCTGCTGCTTGTCGGCCAGCAGCGGCAGGTTCAGGTCCGCCGCCCAGTTCAGCCGGCCGCCGGGGGCGAAGCCGCCGGGGTTGTCGGTGGCGATGAGGTTTTCCAGCACCTCGGCGCCCTTGTTCGGGGTCGCGCCCTTTTCCAGGGTGAGATGGCGGCGCATGTCGACGATGGCATCGACGTGCTCGATCATCATCGGGCACTCCTCGACGCAGGCGCGGCAGGTGGTGCAGGACCACAGCGTCTCGGCGTCCACCAGGGCCTTGCCGTTCAGCGCGACGATCGGCTGGTGGGGGCCGCCACTGTGTTCGCCGAGCGGTTTGCCGGGGTACGGGGAGCCGGCGAAGTTGGCGTCATTGCCACCGGCCAGGCCGATGACCATGTCCTGGATCAGCTTCTTCGGGTTCAGCGGTTGGCCGGCGGCGAAGGCCGGGCACATGGCCTCGCACTTGCCGCATTGCACGCAGGCGTCGAAACCGAGCAGCTGGTTCCAGGTGAAGTCGGTGGGCTTCTCGACGCCCAGCGGCGCCATGGGGTCGTTCAGGTCCAGCGGTTTCAGGCCGGTGGAGCGACCGCCACCGAAGCGTTCGGCGCGACGGTGCCAGGCCAGGTGCAGGGCGCCGGCGAAGGCGTGCTTCATCGGGCCGCCCCAGGTCATGCCGAAGATCAGCTCGGACACGCCCCAGGCCACTCCGATGGCGAGGATGGCCGCGAGGAACCAGCCACCGAAACCTTCCGGCAGGATGCCAGCCACCGGCAGGGTGGCGATGAAGAAGCTTGCCGAGAACATCAGCAGGCTCTTCGGCAGGCGCATCCACGGGCCTTTCGACAGGCGCGACGGCGGGTCCAGGCGGCGCCTGGCGACGAACAGCGCGCCACAGAACATCAGCGCGGTGGCGGCCAGCAGGGCGAAGCCAAGGATGCGGCTGTGCAGGCCGAAGCCGTGCACCAGGATGGCCAGCAGCGCGGCGGCGACGAAACCGCCGGCCGTGGCCACGTGGGTTCTGGACATGTACTTGTCGCGCTCGACCACGTGGTGCAGGTCCACCAGGTAGCGGCGCGGCATTTTCAGCAGGCCGCCGATCCAGTCGACCTGGGCGGGCCGGCCACGGCGCCACATCGCGAAGCGCTTCACGGCGCCCAACACGGCGAGGCCGAGGGCGGCGAAGAGCAGGATGGGGAGGATGATGTTGAGCATTTCTGGTCTCCCTACGGGACCTCAGGGGGCACTGGGCAAGCTCCCTCTCCCGCTTGCGGGAGAGGGCGGGGGGAGAGGGTGTTTCCGGCCGGCTCGGTCACTCCGCCCACCGCCCTCTCCCCAACCCTCTCCCTGAAGGGAGAGGGGGCAGTCCGTGCCTACCGGACATCACGAGGCGTGTCTTAGAAGTCCTTGCACAGACGCAGCGCGTCATAGATCGCGGCGTGGGTGTTGCGCTGGGCCACGCAGTCGCCAATGCGGAACAGCAGGTAGCCGTCGCCCGGCTCGCTGAGGCACGGCTGCGGCTTGATCGCGAACAGCGCCTCGACGTCGATCTGGCCCTTGTTGCGCGAACCCTGCTTGAGCGCGTAGTACAGGCTCTCGTCCGGGCGCACGCCGTTCTCCACGACGATCTGGTCGACCACCCGCTCCTCTTTGGCGCCGGTGTATTCGTTCTCCAGCACCGCCACCAGCTTGTCGCCCTCGCGGTAGACCTTTTCCAGCATCAGGTCGCCGGTCATGATCACTTCCTTGGGGTACATGCTGCGGTAGTAGGTCGGGAAGGTGGTGCCGCCGATGGCCACGCCCGGCTTGATGTCGTCGGTGACGATCTCGACCTGGGCGCCCTTGTCGGCGAGGAAGTCGGCGACCGACATGCCGCTGAACTCGCAGATGGTGTCGTACACCAGCACGTTCCTGCCCGGCGCGACCTTGCCGTCGAGCACATCCCAGCTGCTGACCACCAGCCCGTCGGCGGCGCCCCAGTGTTCGTTCTGCTCGAGGAACGGATGGCCGCCGTTGGCCAGCACCACCACGTCGGGGCGCAGGTCCAGGATGGTGTCGGCGTCCGCGCCGGTGCCCAGGCGCAGGTCGACGTTCAGGCGCGCCAGCTCCAGCTGGTACCAGCGGGTGATGCCGGCGATCTGGTCGCGCTGCGGTGCTTTCGAGGCAGTGGTGATCTGCCCGCCCAGTTGGTCCTTCTTCTCGAACAGGGTGACGTCGTGGCCACGTTCGGCGGCGACGCGCGCCGCTTCCATGCCGGCCGGCCCGCCACCGACGACCACGACCTTGCGCTTCACGCCGGTGGTCTTCTCGATGATGTGCGGCACGCCCATGTATTCACGGGAGGTGGCGGCGTTCTGGATGCACAGCACGTCCAGGCCCTGGTACTGGCGGTCGATGCAGTAGTTGGCGCCCACGCACTGCTTGATCTGGTCGATCTGGCCCATCTTGATCTTGGCGATCAGGTGCGGGTCGGCGATGTGCGCTCGGGTCATGCCGACCATGTCCACGTAGCCGCCTTCGAGGATGCGCGTGGCCTGGTTCGGGTCCTTGATGTTCTGCGCGTGCAGCACCGGCACGTTGACCACTTCCTTGATGCCGGCGGCCAGGTGCAGGAAGGGCTCCGGCGGGTAGGTCATGTTCGGGATGACGTTGGCCAGGGTGTTGTGGGTGTCGCAGCCCGAGCCGACCACGCCGATGAAGTCGATCATGCCGGTGTCGCTGTAGTACTTGGCGATCTGCTTCATGTCCTCGTGGGTGAGGCCGTCCGGGTGGAACTCGTCGCCGCAGATGCGCATGCCGACGCAGAAGTCGTCGCCGACCTCCTTGCGCACGGCCTTGAGCACTTCCAGGCCGAACTTCATGCGGCCCTCGAAGGTGCCACCCCATTCGTCGGTACGCTTGTTGACGCGCGGGCTCCAGAACTGGTCGATCATGTGCTGGTGCACGGCGGACAGCTCGACGCCGTCCAGGCCGCCTTCCTTCGCCCGGCGTGCGGCCTGGGCGTAGTTGCCAATCACGCGCCAGATCTCTTCCGGCTCGATGGTCTTGCAGGTGGCGCGGTGCACCGGTTCGCGGATGCCCGAGGGCGACATCAGGGTCGGCCAGTTGAAGCCGTCCCAGCGCGAGCGGCGGCCCATGTGGGTAATCTGGATCATGATCTTGGCCCCATGCTTGTGCATGGCGTCGGCCAGGTTCTGGAAGTGCGGGATGATGCGGTCGGTGGAGAGGTTCACCGAGCTCCACCATTCCTGCGGGCTGTCGATGGCGACCACGGAGGAACCGCCGCAGATGGCCAGGCCGATGCCGCCCTTGGCCTTCTCCTCGTAGTACTTCACGTAGCGCTCGGTGGTCATGCCGCCGTCGGTGGCGTAGACCTCGGCGTGGGCGGTGGAGAGTACGCGGTTGCGGATGGTCAGCTTGCCGATCTGGATCGGCTGGAACATTGCCTCGAAAGCCATTGCGGCATCCTCACGGGATCAGAGGTTCTTGTTGTCTGGCGGCCCGGCGGGCCGCTGGTTCGCGAGCAAGCTCGCTCCTACACGAGGAAGGTCAGAGCGGCTTGACGACGAACAGGCCGTCGTCGTGGCCGTCCTCGGCGCCGCTGTAGACCTGCTCGGCCACGGTGCGGATGTCGCTGCCGCGCGCCTGGAGGATCTGGTCCATGGCGCCGGCGAACCAGCCGGTGAACATGTAGTCGACCTTGCGGTTGACCTTGCCGTAGACGTAGACGAAGGCCGAGTGCTTCAGGCGCACCTGGGCGGTGCCCTTGTCGAGGTCGATCTGCTCGATCTGGAACAACCCCCAGCCGCGCTGCGACAGGCGCTTCATGTAGTGCTCGAAGACTTCCACGCCGACCAGGCCGTGGCACTCGGCTTCCTTCTCGCACCAGTGCCAGGCGGACTTGTAGCCGGCCTTGTAGAGGATCTGCGCATAGCGCTCGGCGCCCAGCTCTTCCTCGATGCCCATGTGGTTGTTGACGAAGAAGTGCCGCGGTACGTAGAGCATCGGCAGGGCGTCGGTGGTCCAGACGCCGGTTTCGCTGTCGACTTCGATGGGCAGTTCGGGGGCGTGTTTGGCCATGTGTGCGGAACTCCAGAATACGTGTGTGCGGTTGCCCTCTCCCCAATCCTCTCCCTGAAGGAAGAGGGAGCTGACCGTGCATGCGCAAGGGTCAGGGGCATGCCGGCGGCTCTGCTCCCCTCTACCGCTGGCGGGAGAGGGGCTGGGGGAGAGGGTGCTATTGAGGTTGAATCACTCGCCCCAGACTTCGCCGAGGACGCGCACCCAGTTCTCGCCCATGACCTTGCGCACCACGCGCTCGGGCATGCCGCGCTTGAGCAGGGTCTCGGTGAGATTGGGGAATTCGCCCACGGTGCGGATGCCCAGCGGGTTGACGATCTTGCCGAAGTTGGTGAGGCGGCGGGCGTAACCCTTGTCGTGGGTCAGCCACTCGAAGAAGTCCTGGCCATGGCCCTGGGTGAAGTCGGTGCCGATGCCGATGGCGTCCTCGCCGACGATGTTCATCACGTACTCGATGGCTTCGGCGTAGTCGTCGATGGTCGAGTCGATGCCCTTGGCGAGGAAGGGCGCGAACATGGTCACGCCGACGAAGCCGCCGTGGTCGGCGATGAACTTCAGCTCCGCGTCGGACTTGTTGCGCGGGTGTTCCTTGAGGCCCGACGGCAGGCAGTGGGAATAGGTGACGGGCTTCTTCGACTCGAGGATGACTTCCTCGGAGGTCTTGGAGCCGACGTGGGACAGGTCGCACATGATGCCGACGCGGTTCATTTCCGCGACGATCTCGCGGCCGAAGCCGGAGAGGCCGCCGTCGCGCTCGTAGCAGCCGGTGCCGACCAGATTCTGGGTGTTGTAGCACATCTGCACGATGCCCACGCCCAGCTGCTTGAACACCTCGACGTAGCCGATCTGATCCTCGAAGGCATGGGCGTTCTGGAAGCCGAAGAGGATGCCGGTCTTGCCCTGCTCCTTGGCCTTGCGGATGTCGGCGGTGGTGCGCACCGGGATGACCAGGTCGCTGTTGTCGCGGATCAGCTTCTGGCTGGCGACTATGTTGTTCACCGTGGCCTGGAAGCCTTCCCAGACGGAGACGGTGCAGTTGGCGGCGGTCAGGCCGCCCTTGCGCATGTCCTCGAACAGCTCGCGGTTCCACTTGGCAATGATCAGGCCATCGATGACGATGCTGTCGGCGTGAAGTTCGGCTGGGCTCATCTTGGCGTCTCTCTATTCAGGCAAGGCTGGTGCGGCGGGACTTGTGCCGACGCTTTGCAGGCAGGATATCCCTGCACCCCGAGGCGACCCGGTTCGAAAACGACCAGGGTCGAACCGAAAGCGTCAAGCCGGCGACATGGGCGACAGCGTTTGCGTCGTGCGGGGGAATACGGGGGAATGCGGGGG
>NZ_JBGLYK010000025.1:0-44093 GCF_047304025.1 Pseudomonas sp. Pseusp97
GCCCCACCCCGCCGCCTGCTAAGGTAATGCTCGAAACCCTGCGCGGAGCGCTCCATGCTGTACGGCATCCTGCTGATCGTCACCTGGATCATCCTGCTGATCCGCTACCCCTCCCGCGCCCTGCCGATCTCCGGCGCCGGGCTGGTCGGCCTGGCCGCAGTGATCGCCATCGCCATCTGGCAGGACAACAGCGACGCCCGCCAACTCCAGCACCTGGAGCTGCGCATCGCCTACCAGCCCGACCAATGCCAACCCGGCCGCCCGCTGGCCGTCAGCCTGAAGAACGGCTCCTCCCGTCCGCTGCTGGAGCTGCGCTGGAAAGTCGCCGCCTACCGTCCCGGCGATACCACCGACCTCGCCGAAAACCTCTACGAAGCCCCGCGCTACCGTGGCCCCGGCGCGCTGCTCGCCGGCGACAGCTGGAGCGACTGCCTGCCGCTGCCGCCGCTGCGCCCCGGCTACCGCGCCAGCACCCTGGAATTTCGCGCCGAGCGGGTGAGCGGCCGCTTCGGCAACTGATTCACCTGCCCCGCACAATCCGGTACGGTAGTCCCGCCCACAGACAAGGACTGCCAGACCATGCCCCAACCCGTCGCCCTCATCACCGGATGCTCCAGCGGTATCGGCCGCGCCCTCGCCGATGCCTTCCAGGCCGCCGGCTATCAGGTCTGGGCCACCGCCCGCCGCGATGAAGACGTCGCCGCCCTCGGCCAGGCGGGTTTTCGTGGCGTGCTGCTGGACGTCAACGACGAGCCCGCCGTCGAGCGCCTCGCCGAGTTGCTGCAGCGCGAAGCCGGCGGCCTCGATGTGCTGATCAACAACGCTGGCTACGGCGCCATGGGACCGCTGCTGGACGGCGGCAGCCAGGCGATCCGCCGGCAGTTCGAAACCAACGTGTTCGCCGTGGTCGGCGTCACCCGCGCACTGTTCCCGGCGCTGCGCGCGCGGCGCGGGCTGGTGGTGAACATCGGCAGCGTGTCCGGCGTGCTGGTCACCCCCTTCGCCGGCGCCTACTGCGCATCGAAGGCGGCGGTACACGCGCTGAACGATGCCCTGCGCCTGGAACTGGCACCCTTCGGCATCGAAGTGATGGAAGTGCAGCCCGGCGCCATCGCCTCCAACTTCGGCGCCAACGCCAGCCGCGAGATGGCCGCGGTGGTCAGCGAGGATTCCGCCTGGTGGCCGCTGCGTAAATTCATCCAGGCGCGCGCCGCCGCCTCGCAGGATAAACCCACGCCCGCCAGCGACTTCGCCCGCCAATTGCTGGCCGCTGCGCAGAAGTCCCCGCGCCCGCGCCTGGTGCGCATCGGCAACGGCAGCCGGGCCCTGCCGCTGATTTCGCGTTGGCTGCCCAGCGGGTTGCTGGACAAGGTGCTGAAGAAACGCTTCGGCCTCGACGGGCAACTCTGATGACGCATCCGCTCCGCTACCTCGCCCTCGCTGGCATCCTCGCCGCCTTCGTCCTCAACGTGGTAGCGCGTGGGCTGCTGCGGGTCGGCGGGGTGCCGGCGACGCTGCTGGTGGCGGCGGTGATCGCCGTCGCCATGGCCTTCTGGTTCGCCCGCCGGTACAAGCGCGTGGCGGAAACCGGCGAGCGCTGGCGGCTGACGGCACTGTACGGCGCAGGGCTGGCGGTGCTCTACGCCATCCTGGTGGGCATGGCCGCGTGGAAGAACACCCCGAGCCCTGCGGCGCTGCTGATCTACGCGCTGAACTACCTGTGCTACCCGCTGTGCGTCTGGTGGTTCTTCCGCCCCGGCGTGCTCGCGCGTTTTCTTCCCGCCGACCGGCGCTGAGCGACCTTCACGCTTTCTTCACCTGTTTTTTATCCGGACACAACCGGGCCCCGCCTAAGGTAACGCGGACCTTAGAGGAGCCCCCATGTCCCTGCCCCCGATTCTCCGTGGCGCCATCGTCGCCGCCCTGCTGAGCACTGCACTGCAGAGCATCAGCCCGCTCGCCCTGGCCGTCGGCGAAACTTCTGCCGACTGGGCCAGGCCGGTGGACAAGTCGTTCAATCTCTACCAGATGTCGCCGACCCTCTACCGCAGCGCCCTGCCCTCCGGGCAGAACCTGCCGGTGCTGGAGCAGCTTAAGGTGAAGACCGTGGTCAGCTTCATCAAGGACGACGACCGCGAGTGGATCGGTCAGCAGAACATCGAGACGGTGAGCTTCCCCACCCACGCCGACCGCGTCGACGACGCCGACGTGCTGAAGGTCCTGCGCATCCTGCAGAGCGCAGAGCAGAACGGCCCGGTGCTGATGCACTGCAAGCACGGCAGCGACCGCACCGGCCTGTTCTCGGCCATGTACCGCACGGTCATCCAGGGCTGGAGCAAGGAAGACGCCCTCAAGGAAATGACCGAAGCCGGCTTCGGCAGCGCCGATGACATGGAAGACGCCATCGCCTACGTCAGGAAAGCCGATATCGGCAAACTGCAGCAGGCCCTGGCCAGCGGCGAGTGCAGCACTTCGGCCTTCGCCGGCTGCCAGCTCAAGGGTTGGCTGGCGGATACCTTCGGCGAGCAGCGCCCGCCTCATCCGGCGCACTGATCGGCACGTCTGTCACACCGGGAGGGTGAGAGTGCGCTAACGTGGGCGCATTCCCACCGTTTCACAGGCATGCCATGACTTCTTCCCGCTTCAGCGCCGTCACCCACACCCGCTACATCGACCACGCCGGCCTGGATGCCTTCTGCGCCGACTACGACGGCTTCCTGCTCGACCTCTGGGGCGTGCTGATCGACGGCGTGGACGTGTTTCCCGGCGCCCTCGACTGGCTCGCCCGCCGCGCAGCCGAAGGCAAGCCGGTGTGGTTCCTCAGCAACGCCTCGCGCAGCGTCCCGGAGATGGCCGACACGCTGGTGCGCCTGGGCGTCTCCCGCGAGCTGTTCGCCGGCATCACCACTTCCGGCCAACTGGCCATCGACGCCTTCACCCATGAGCGCGAATTCCAGCGCGGCGGCATCTACACCGTCGGCGTGGGCGATGCGCTGACCACCTGGCCGGTAGAGATCCGCGAGCGCTTCTGCGACGACATCCATGCGGCCTCGATGATCCTCGGCGTGGGCAGCTTCCCGCAGGATGAGCTGGAAGAGCGTTTCGCCCCGCTGCGCAGCGCCACGGACAAACCTTTCCTGTGCGCCAACCCCGACCGCGTCGTGGTGTCCGGCGGCCAGACGGTGTTCGGCGCCGGTCGGCTGGCCGAGGCCTTCGCCGAGGAAGGCGGCAGCGTGCACTGGTACGGCAAGCCCGATCCGTCGGCCTTCCGCATCGCCCAGCGGCAGCTGGAAGCGCGCGGCGCCAAGCACATCCTGTTCGTCGGCGACTCGCTGGTGACCGACGTGCCCGGCGCGCTGGCCGCACGCATCGACACCCTGTGGCTGGCGTCCACCGGCATCCATCGCCAGGCGCTGGGCGTGCCTTTCAACGGCGCGCTGGACCCGGAAAAGACCAACGCGCTGCTCGACGGCTACCCAGTTCGTCCGCACTTTGCCGCACCGGGGCTGGTCTGAGTTCAGGACATCCACCTGAGCTCGAGCGCCCATGAACGAACTGATCGACCTGCTGCAATGGCCGGCCATGCTGGTCACCGTCCTCGCCGCCTGGCTGGTGGGCTCCCGCGACCGAAGGCGGCGCAAGCTGGGCTTCTGGGTGTTCATCGCCAGCAATGCGCTGTGGATAGCCTGGGGTCTGCCGGCCCAGGCCTACGCGCTGGTGCTGCTGCAGCTGTGCCTGGCGGCGATGAACATCCGCGGCAGCTACAAGAACCGCCGGCGCGAGCAAAACGAAGGCTGAGCGTCCTTGTAGGAGCGAGCTTGCTCGCGAACAGCCCAACTCCGGTGCCATGCGGTTCGCGAGCAAGCTCGCTCCTACGAAGAGCTCCACCCTGAGCTCCGTCCTACGCGCTGTGCCTGGCGGCGATGAAATCCGCGGCAGCTACAAGAACCGCCGGCGCGGAAAGGGCGAAGGGTAAACCGATCCCTGTAGGAGCGAGCTTGCTCGCGAACAGCCCAGCTCCGGTGCCATGCGGTTCGCGAGCAAGCTCGCTCCTACAAGAGCACAAGCCCTGCGCGACTGGGAATCCGTAGGGCGCATAACCCGGAACGGGTTATCCGCCATTGCCGGCGGATAACGCCTGAGGTGTCATGCGCGCTACGCAGCTCGGGTGCTCGCCTCTCGTAGGAGCGGATCTTATCCGCGAATCCTGCGAACAGTTCGACGGTTCAGGTCAGGCACCGTTTTCACGGTGAACGCGGAGAAGCTCCGCTCCTAGAGCCAAATCCCGCAGCACGTAGCACGCGATCCGGCTGCAAAAGAAAACGGGAGCCGAAGCTCCCGTTTTCATTCACCCGATCAGATCACCGCGCCGCCGCAGCCGCGCCGTCGGAGTGCTCCGCGTCGCGGCTCTGCGGGTTGACGATCACGGTGGCGGTGATGCCGGCCGCCAGCAGCACGCCGTCCGGCACTTCGTCGATGTGGATGCGCACGGGTACGCGCTGGGCCAGGCGCACCCAGTTGAAGGTCGGGTTGACGTCGGCCACCAGCTCGCGGCTTTCCGGGTTGTCGCGGTCGTAGATGGCGCGGGCGATGCTCTCGACGTGGCCCTTGAGGCGTTCGCCGCTCATCAGTTGCAGCTCGGCCGGATCACCAACGCGGATGTGCGGCAGCTTGGTCTCTTCGAAGTAGCCGTAGATCCAGTAGGAGTTCTCGTCGACCACGGCCATCTTCGCCTCGCCGACGCGGGCGTAGTCGCCACGGTGCACATTGAGGTTGGTCACGTAGCCGTCCACCGAGGCGCGCACCTGGGTGCGCTCCAGGTTCAGCCTGGCGGCGTCCAGCGCGGCCAGGGCCTGCTGGTAGTCGGCCTCGGAGGCGGCGGCGGTGTTGCTGGCGTCGTCCAGGCTCTCGCGGGAGACGACTTCCTCATCCATGGCGCGACGGCGCTTGGCATTGAGCAGGCGCATCTGCAGGGTGGCCTTGCGCGAGTCGACCAGGGCCTGGGCCTGCTTCACGGCGATCTGGTAGTGGTCCGGGTCGATCTGCATCAAGAGGTCGCCCTTCTTCACCTGCTGGTTGTCGCGCACCGGCACGTCGACCACCACGCCGGAGACGTCGGCGGCGACATTGATGATGTCGGCGCGCACCCGGCCGTCGCGGGTCCAGGGCGTATCCATGTAGTTCACCCAGAGGGCGCGGCCGATCAACGCGGCGACCGCCAGGATGATCAGGGTCGCCAGCAGGCTGATGATGGATTTGAGGGTCATGGGTGCACGCTCGTTACTTGTAGATAGTGAGAGACAGGCCGCCGAACAGGCAGGCAAACAGGCACACGCGGAAAAGCGCCGGGTGCCAGGTGAAGCGGTACAGGCCAATGGAAGCCAGGATGCGGTCGAGGCCCCAGCAGATCACCGCGGCAACGAGGAACATCAGGGTCAGGGTCGGCATGTAGACCCCGTGGAACGCGATCTCGCGGGGCAGGTCAGGCAGCATGGGTCGATCTTCCAGAAGAGGTTTCGCCATCGCGCAGCGGCGACTGCGGGTCGAGCAGGCTGCTGCGGATGAAGTGCAGGTAGCTGAGCACGCGGCGCAGCGGCGAGCTTTCGAAGTCCGGGGCGCGCGGCTCATCGGTGCTCTTCACGCAGTCGATGGCCTGCTCCACGGCGGCCAGGGCACGTTCGCGGTTGGCCTCGCACGGCTTGACGAACAGCCGGATCAGCGCGCGGCCCATGGCGCGGATCGACTGCCGCCACGGCGACGTCTGCGCGTAGCAGGGCTCGTTCGGCAGGTTCTCCTGCTCGACGCGCAGCTCGATGATCGAATGGCCGATCTCCAGCACGACGAAGGTCCAGCGCAGAAGGCGGCGCTGCATCTGCGGGCTGCGCGCGGCAACACCGTAGGCCTGGTTGAGCAGGTCGCGGGTACCGCTCTCGAAGGACGAAACCAGGCCGTCGAGCTTACCGCTGATGGCCTCCACCACGCGCAGGCGCAGGTCCTTCTCCAGGCGCCGCCACAGCCAGGCGCTGGTGGGCGGCATGATCACAGCGGCGACCACCGCGGCCAGGCTTTGCGACAGCACCAGGGCGATGTACTCGTTGAGCATGCGGCCCGGATCGTAGACGGTGAGGTTCGCCGGGATCGCGCCGAAGCTGAAGAACACCAGCAGGCCCAGGCCGTAGCCGGCGTACTGCGGCTTGATGGAAAAGAACGCACCCACCGCGAATACCGGCGCCAGGGCGAAGGCCAGCAAGGCAAAACCGTCCAGGTGCGGGAACACGAAGAAGGTTTCGGAAAAGCCGAGGATGGCCGCGAAGAAAGTGCCCACGGCCATCTGCATGGCCATCTTCGCCGGGTCCGGCGCAGCCGACACCAACGCGGCGACAGCAGCGGCGTTGAGCACGAAGGTGCTGCCGCTGGGCCAGGCGGTTTCGATCCAGAAGATGCCGAACACCAGCACCATCAGCGCGGTGCGCCCGCCGGCCACCAGCGAGGCGACCAGGTTGGCCTTGGGCGAGAAGCCGTGCTTCCAGTTCTCCCGCTCGTGCTTGTGGGCGGCCAGGGAAGCGTGGGTCAGGGCGTAGTTGTAGAGGTCGTCGGCCAGGCGATAGAGCAGCTCGCCGGCGGTATTGTAATCCAGCAGCGCGGACGGCTCGTCCTGCTCGGCGAGCAGCTGCGCGCGGCCAGAGCGGATGCGTTGCATCATCCGCGTGCGGTGGCTTTCCAGCTGGGCGGCGAGGCGTTCGGCGTCACGGTCGGTCACCGACTGGCCGCGCCACGGGGCGAGAACCTGGGCCAGTTCGTCCAGGCACGGCTGCAGCGCACGCAGCACGGCCTCGGCTTCCTGCGCACGCAGGCGCGAGAGCAGCTGGTGCAGCGCGTGGTAACGGGTGGTGAGGACCATGAACTCGTTGTTCAGGCGCGACAGGCGGCCGGAACGCAGGCGCATGTGCGGGTCTTCGAAGCGGGTGGCGCTGCGCAGCGCTTCCAGGCCCACGGCCTGGGAGGCGAAGGCCACGTTGGCCGCCTCGAACTTCGGCCGCTCGCCGCCGCCGAGGTTGTCCAGGACGAAGCCGGCGAAGGCGCCGAAACGCTGGTAAAGCGCACTGCGCATGGCAGTGCTGGAGGTCTGCGGGAACAGCGTGGCGCTGACCACCATGGAACAGAGGATGCCCAGGCTGATTTCCAGCACGCGCCAGATCGCCGACATGAACGCGGCTTCCGGGTGCAGGGTGGCGGGCAGGCCGATCAGCGTGGCGGTGTAGCCGGCAAGCACGCAGGCGTAGGAGCGGAAGTCGCGGTAGCGCGCGGCACCCACGGTGCACAGACCGATCCACAGCGCCGAGACCAGCAGGAACAACTCGCGCTGCTGGGCGAAGATGGCGATCAGCGCGACCATCACGGAGAGGCCGACCAGGCTGCCGAGAATCCGGTAGAAGCTCTTGGCGAACACCTGGCCGCTCTGCGGCTGCATGACGATGAACACGGTGATGGTCGCGGTGCTCGGCTGCGGCAGTTCCAGGCGCATCGCCAGCCACAGGGTCAGCAACGCGGCGAGCAGCACCTTGGCGATATACACCCAGGTGACGCCGTCGCTGCGGCCCCACTCCAGCAGCGCGCGGCGCAGGGCGTCCAGCGGCGCCAGCTGGCGGGTGGCAGTGCTACCGTCGAAGGAATCGCCGGCCATCTCAGCGCTCGCCGGCCGCGCGGACGCTGACGGTCTCGGGAACCATCTTCGTCTCTTTCGGGCCTTCCTGCTTGTCCATCAGGCCGCCGCCCAGGGCAACGACGAGGCCGGCATGGGTGGCCAGGCGCGCGGCGCGAACCTGCTGTTCCACCAGTTGCTGCTGGAACAGGCGGGTCTGCGCGTTGAGCACATTGAGGTAGTCGGTCAGGCCGCCACGGTAGGCCTTGGTGGCGATGTCGTAGGTGCGCTGGGCCGAGGCCACGGACTTGGCGGCGAAGCCTTCCTGCAGCTCCATGGAGTGCATGCGGATCAACTGGTCGGAGATGCCCTTGAGGGCGTTGATCAGCGTCTGGTTGTACTGCGCCACGGCGGCGTCGTAGCCGGCGGATTCCTGGCTCAGCTGCGAGCGGCGGCGACCGCCGTCGAAGATCGGCAGGGAGATGGCCGGGCCGACGCCGTAGGTGAATTTCTCGGCATTGAGGAACTCCAGCACGCCGCCGCCGACGGCGCTGTAGCCGATGCTCGCGACCAGGTCGACGTTGGGGTAGAACTCGGCGCGGGCGACGTCCACGCCCTTGGCTTGGGCGGCAACCTTCCAGCGGCTGGCGACCACGTCCGGGCGATGGCCGAGCAGCTCCATCGGCAGCTTGCTGGGCAGGCCCGGACCTTCGGCAAGCTTCAGGCTCGGCCGCTGGATCGAGGCGCCGGCGCCGGGACCTTTACCGGCGAGAGCGGCGATCTGGTTGCGGGTGAGCTGGATTTCCTCGTCCACCGCTTCGATCTTGCGTTCGGTTTCCGGCAGCGGAACCTCCGCCTGGCTGACTTCGAAATGCGTGCCGATGCCACCGTCAAGGCGGCGCTGGGCCAGGGCCAGGATGCCCTGCTGCTGCGCCAGCATGGCCTTGCCGATGTCCAGCTTGGCGTACTGCAGCGACAGCTGGATGTAGGCGCGGACGATATTGCCCTCCAGCTCCAGCTGGGCCATGCGCGCCTCGGCGGCGGTCATCTTGGCGATGTTGACGTAGCGCTCGGTGTTGCTGCGCTCGCGGCCCCAGAGGTCCAGCGAATAGTTGAAGCCCAGGGCGGCGTTGTTGTTGAAGGTGGTGCTGTCGGCCAGGTCGCCCGGGCCGTAGAAGTAGTCGGTCGGCCAGCGGTGGCGGGTCAGCGAGGCATCCACGCCGATCTGCGGCGACTCGGCGGACTCGGCGATGCCGGCCATGGCCATGGCCATGCGCACCCGCGCCTCGGCCTGGGCCAGGGTCGGGCTGCCCTCCAGCGCGGTCTGCACCCAGGCATTCAACTGCGGATCGCCATAGGCGCGCCACCACTGCTCGGCCGGCCAGCCAGCTTCCTGGTTGGCATGCGCGATGGCGGCGTCGGTGGCCAGCTCGGTGTCGCCCAGGCGCTGTTCCTGCGGGGCGATGCCGTTGGTGCTGATACATCCGGCGATTGTTGAAAAAATGACAAAGGAGCCGACGAACGTCAGTCCTTTCACGAGGTGACGCGACACGGTGGAGGTCCTGGAAGTGGTCTAGCTTTTCAGCGTGGGGCTTTCATGCGTGGAGGTGCCGGCAAAGCCACTGGCGGCGATTGAATTCTAGGGATGGGGAAGGGAACGGATAAGCCGGCTGATTTGTGATTGTTTATTACCGATAATGAAACAATGTGTGTCGCCATCCATGTGACAATAGGCCGCCCCCGCTCTGCTCCGCGCATTGCCATCCATCAAGGACATGCCGCCGGCGACGACGTAACGCTTCATTGGCGTCGCCACTCGGGACAGACGCCCACTGACGAGGCCCCAATGGACACACTGCAGACCATGCGTGCGTTCGCCTGTGTCGCGGAAACCGGCAGTTTCACCGCCGCCGCGCAGCAGCTGAACACCACCACCGCCTACGTATCCCGCGCGGTCGCCAATCTGGAGTCCCACCTGCGGACCCGCCTGCTCAACCGCACCACCCGGCGCATCGCCCTCACCGAAGCCGGGCAGCGCTACCTGCTGCGTTGCGAGCAGATCCTCGCCTACGTCGAGGAAGCCGAAGCCGAGGCCAGCGACGCCCACGCCCGCCCCGCCGGCCGCCTGCGCGTGCATTCGATGACCGGCATCGGCCAGCATTACGTGATCCGCGCCATCGCCAACTACCGTCAGTTGCACCCGGACGTGACCTTCGAGCTGACCATGGCCAACCGCGTGCCGGACCTGCTCGACGAAGGCTTCGACGTGGCTATCGTGGTCGCCTCGGAACTGCCCGACTCGGGCCTGGTGTCCCAGCGCATCGGCGAGACCTACAGCATCCTCTGCGCCTCGCCCGACTACCTGGCCCGGCGCGGTACGCCCAAGACCCCGACGGAGCTGATGGAGCACGATTGCCTGCGTCTGATCAGCCCGGTGCTGCCGCTGGACAAGTGGCTGTTCGACGGCCCCAACGGCCAGGAAATGATCACCCTGGGCCCCTCGCCCTTCCAGGTGAACGTCGGCGATGCGATGACCGAGGCCATCGGCTCGGGCATGGGCATCAGCGCCCTGCCCGTCTACTCGGCCATCGACGGCCTGCGCGACGGCTCGCTGGTGCGCGTGCTGCCGCACTACAAGCTGCAGATCCTCAACGTCTACGCGCTGTACCCGTCGCGCCAGTACCTGGACGCGAAGATCAAGACCTGGGTCGCGTACCTGCGAGAAAACCTCCCCGGTGTGCTCCAGGCCGATGGCGCCGGGCTCGCCGATGTGGGACCCTGACCGCCCTTTTCGTCGTGTTTCGCGGGCAAGCTCACTGTGTAACTCCTTACCCCGGTGTTCAGTGAGCTTGCCCGCGAACCCATCTTCTTCCCCCTCCCGATATTCCCCGGACCTGTAGGAGCGAGCTTGCTCGCGAACGTATTCTCCGGCGGCTCTACTGCTGGGCGGTTCGCAAGCAAGCTCGCTCCTACATAAAAGCGGGCACGTTCGATAATCGCCCGGCGCGCACACAAGCCTTGCGCCGCTCTAGCTCGGCAATGGTAGGGTTAAGCCCCCTCCGCCTCCCAGCCGTCCGAGAGCCATGAAAAAGAACGTCTTCGTCTTCAGCCGCCTTGCCCCCGAACACCTCGACCGCCTGCGCAGCCAGTTCAACGTCACCGTGCTCGATCCCAAGCAGGGCGACGTCGACGCACAGCTGGCCGCCGCCCTGCCGACTACTCACGGCATGATCGGCGTCGGCCGCCCGCTGGGCGAGAAGCAGCTGGCCCAGGCCACACAGCTGGAGGTCATCTCCAGCGTCTCGGTGGGCTACGACAACTACGACCTGAACTACCTGAACCAGCGCGGCATCCCGCTGACCAACACCCCGGACGTGCTGACCGAAACCACCGCCGACCTGGGCTTCGCCCTGATCATGGCCGCCGCCCGGCGCACCGCCGAGCTGGACGCCTGGACCAAGGCCGGGCAGTGGAAGCGCACCGTGGACGCCCAGCACTTCGGCGTCGACGTGCACGGCAAGAAGCTCGGCATTCTCGGCCTGGGCCGCATCGGCGCGGCCATCGCCCGTCGCGGCCGCTTCGGCTTCAATATGGACATCCTCTACCACGGCAACAGCCGCAAGCCGGAGCTGGAAGCGGAGTTCGGCGCGCGCTTCTGCGGCTTCGAGGAACTGCTGGGCGAGGCGGATTTCGTCTGCGTGGTGGTGCCGCTGTCGGACAAGACCCGCAAGCTTATCGGCAAGCGCGAGCTGGAGCTGATGAAGCCCAGCGGCATCCTGGTGAACATCGCCCGCGGCCAGGTGATCGACGAGGCCGCGCTGGTGGAAGCACTGCAGGAGAAACGCATCCTCGCCGCCGGCCTGGATGTCTATGAGAAGGAACCGCTGGCGGAGTCGCCGCTGTTCTCGCTACCCAACGCCGTGACCCTGCCGCACATCGGCTCGGCCACCCACCAAACCCGCCAGGCCATGGCCGAGTGCGCGCTGGACAACTTCGAAGCCGCGCTGCGTGGGGAGCGTCCGAAGAACCTGGTCAATCCGCAGGCGTGGAAGGCCTGACGAGTTTTCGTAGGGCGCATAACCTGGAACAGGTTATCCGCCGGCACCTCCGCGGCGGATAACGCTGGCGCGTTATTCGCCCTACGAAGCTGCGCGGCGAGCGGTCGAAGAACTTGGTCAACCCGCAGGCTTGGAAAGCCTGAGCGCGGGCCGCTTTTCGTAGGAGCGAGCTTGCTCGCGAACGAACCCCGCTGCGGAGCGGTTCGCGAGCAAGCTCGCTCCTACAATAACCACTATGCTCTGGCGGCCTGCAGCACCGGCCTGGGCTTGCGAAACACCAGCACATTGCCCGCCATCACCAGCCCCAGCCCGGCCAGGGCCGGCAGGCTCCACTGATAGCCCTCGGCGAAAGCCGAGACGTTGAGCGCCACCACCGGGAACAGCACCGTGCAATACGCCGCCCGCTCCGGGCCCATGCGCCCGACCAGGGTCAGATAGGCGGTAAAACCGATCACCGAGCCGGGAATCGCCAGGTACAGCAGCGACCCGACGTATTGCGGGCTGCTGTCGAACGTCAGCGGCACGCCCTGCACCAGGCAGATCGCCAGCAGGATCAGCGAGCCATAGAGCATACCCCAGGCATTGGTCGACAGCGGCCGCAACCCGGCCTTCTGCTGCAGGCTCGACAGCAGGTTGCCCGCCGAGAAGCACAGCGTGCCGAGCAGCGCCAGACCCAGGCCGTAGAAGGTTTCCCGCGTGGCCTGGTGCCCGGCCAGCTCCGGCCAGAACAGCAGAGCCAGCCCCGCCAGGCCGAACGCTCCGCCACCAAGCACGTTGGGCGCGATGCGCTGGCCGAAGAATATCCGCGCGTTCAGCGCATTCCACAGCGTCGCGGTGGAGAACACCACGGCCACTAGCCCGCTGGGGATCCACTGGCTGGCGGTGTAGAAACACAGGAAGTTCACGCAGAACAGGCATAGCCCCTGCGCGAAGCAGATCGCCTGCCCACGCCGTCCCAGTGGCTGCAATTTGCGCGAAACCAGCAGCAGGGCGAACAGCACCAGCGCCGCCAGGATGAAGCGATAGGCGATGGACAACGGAATGGCGACCACCCCGACCTGCAGCTTGATGGCGATCCAGGTCGTGCCCCAGATGAGCACGGTTAGCAGGTAGAGCGAGAGGTTCATGGCGGTCTCCGAAAATCCTGTGGAAACAGTCTCCCGCCCGCCCCCGGCGCCGGCTTGCAGATTCTTGCGCTTATTGCGACAACCGGGCTGGCAAGGCGCGCCCGCGCGGGTAGAGTGAAGGCAGCAGAGGAACAACCATGTCAGCCATTTCGCAGCTCGAAGTCTTCCAGTCGATGAACTCGTCGCCCAACGCCCGCCTGGAGCGTTGCGCAGAGCTGGGTGACGGGCTGTCCGCGGCGATCTGGAGCAACAGCCACGATGCCCGCGACTACCACGCGCCGAGCCACCACACGCTGTCCTGCTACCTGAACGACGGCACCGGCACCTTCCGCCGTGGCGCACCGGGCAGCAAGGGTGCGCCGGACAAGCTCTGCGTGATGCCGGCCGGCGCCGAGTCGGCGTGGATCGTCAATGGCGACATCCGCTTGGCACACCTTTACATCGGCCAGGAACAATTCGCCCTGGGTTGCATCCGTCTACTCGACCGCGAGCCGCGCGAACTGCAGCTGCACGAGCGGACCTTCCTCGACGACCCGCAACAGGCCGCGCGCTTCCGCCAGCTGGTGAGGCTTGACTGGCATGAGCCGGGCGAGCGCATCCGCACCAGCACGCTGGCCCATGACCTGATCGATCACCTGCTGCTGAACCAGGTCGGCCTGCGCGAAGGCCTGAAACTCAAGGGCGGATTGGCACCGGTGATGCGCCGCCGGGTGGCCGACTACATCGAGCAGCGCCTGGACCAGCCGCTGTCGCTGGGCGAGTTGGCGATGCAGACGGCGCTGTCGGAATACCACTTCGCGCGGATGTTCCGCGAAAGCTTCGGCATGCCGCCGCACCAGTACGTGCTGGCCCGCCGCGTGGCCCTGGCGCAACGCCTGCTGCGCGACACCCGCCAGCCGTTGAGCCAGGTCGCTCTGGCCTGCGGGTTCTCCAGCGCCAGCCATTTCGCCAACCGCTTCAGGTCGGTGGTAGGCGGGACGCCGGGGGAATATCGGCAGGCGTTCGGGGAGTAGCGTTTCGACCGTGTACCTGCCGGTGCGCGGTTCGCGAGCAAGCTCGCTCCTACGAAAAGCCAAACGCCCTGATCCAGCTCTGGCTCTGACTCTAAAAGGCTTCCAGAGAAATATCCGCGCACTCCGA
Organism: Pseudomonas sp. Pseusp97; assembly: GCF_047304025.1. Classification (NCBI taxonomy): domain Bacteria; kingdom Pseudomonadati; phylum Pseudomonadota; class Gammaproteobacteria; order Pseudomonadales; family Pseudomonadaceae; genus Pseudomonas; species Pseudomonas sp. Pseusp97. The sequence continues at coordinate 13,968 of NZ_JBGLYK010000025.1, forward strand.
CTGCCCCGTTCAGGAGGCCTCGTTGAAGCGGAGTTTCAGGGTTGAGCGACATGGATGTCGCGAGAGCCGCGATGGGCCAGGGATGGCCCTTCGTGGGGGGACGCCTAGTTCGGGCCCCTTAAACTTCGCTTCAACGAGGGAATTTTTCGCCTAGGCGAAAAACCGGATGTCCGGGGCAAGACCTTTGGTTACTTTCTGGCGTTTGAGAAAGTAACTCGCCCGAGGGGGCGAAACAGGAAGCCTGCGCGTACGCCGAAGCGGCGCAGAAACATCCAACCACAAGCAAGAACATCGCGGACAAGGTCCGCTCCTGCAGGGAGACGGCAGCGTCAAGCAATTCGCGAGCAAGCTCTGTCCTACGAAAAGCAAAAGGCCGCCCGAAGGCGGCCTTTTGCATGACTCGGCGAAGGATCAATCGCCGTAGATATCGCTCTTGAAGTACTTGCCCTCGATGGCCTTGTACTTGCCATTGGCGCGCAACGCGTCGATGGCGGCGTTGAGCTGGCCGACCAGTTCGGTGTTGCCCTTGCGCACTGCAATACCGGCACCCTCGCCGAAGTATTTCGGGTCCTTGAACTCCGGCCCGATGAAGGCGAAGCCCTTGCCGCGCGGGGTATCCAGGAAGCCGATCTGCAGCGGGATGGAGTCGGCGAAGGTACCGTCCAGGCGGCCCGCCAGCAGGTCCAGGTAGATCTCGTCCTGGCTGGTGTAGCGCACCACGTTGGCGCCGGCCTTGCCCAGTACCTCGGTGGCGAAACGGTCGGCGGTGGAGCCACGCTGCACGCCGATATTCTTGCCCTTGAGCTGGCTGAACTGCTCGTCCAGCTGCGAGCCTTCCTTCATCACCAGGCGGCCCGGGGTGAAGTAGTACTTGTGGGTGAAGTCCACCGAGTGCTTGCGCTCTTCGGTGATGGTGATGGAGGACAGCGCGGCGTCGATCTTGCGCACCTTCAGCGAGGGGATCAGGCCGTCGTATTCCTGCTCGACCCACTGGCACTTGCGCTTCATCTCTTCGCACAGCGCGTTGCCGATGTCGTAGTCGAAGCCGGCGATCCCGCCTTCCGGGGTCTTGAAGGCGAAGGGCGGGTAGGCCGCCTCGATGCCGATGCGCAGCGGCTTGTCGTCGGCATGGGAGAGGGTGGCGAAGGCAGCCAGCATCAGGCCGCCCAGCAGGGCTTTGCGATTCATCGATGAACTCCGTTATGTGGTCGCCGGGGCGAGCGCCGGCCGTTACGTCTTGGCAGTGAGTACGGCATGTCTTGTTCGTCCAGGGGCGCAACACGAACGGTCGCAGCGGCATTGCCTTGCCCTGACCCAGGCGAACGACTTCTTGTTCTGGTCCGTTCACGCGCGGGCGCGCGTAAACTTAAAATCCAATCTGGACTAAAAAGTACACAACGTCAATCATCCCTCGGCGCAGGCTTCGACCGTAGGGCGCATAACGCCTCTGGCGTTATCCGCCATCCGCCGTTCATGGATACCGAGACGGCGGATAAAGCATTCCGCTTTATTCGCCCTACGGGTTGTACCGGCTCGCCCTGCGACAGCCCGGCGCACTCTCCTTTGCTGCCCCGTCCTTACTCCTTCGGAGGGATGTCGCGCACCGGGCCGGCGCCTTAGTCTGGAAGCGTTCCGAAGCGATCCGAGGAGGATTCGAAACGATTCTTTCGCATGATTTACCGTAGCTTCCACGGTTATACCTTTGGCAAATGCCCGTAGCCCCCGCGATACGCTCATGTCGCCGGGGCTTTTTTATGCCTGCTGTGCGGCCCTTTGTAGGAGCGAGCTTGCTCGCGAATCGCACGGCACCGGCATCACCGGCAGAAGGTGGTTCGCGAGCGAGCTCGCTCCTACAGAACCCGGGCAGTACGAGCTCCGTGGGGAGTTTTTTCTGTTCAGGAACGCAAGGCACGCGGCGGGCATAGGCCCGCCAAGGGAGGACTGTTTCAGCCGCCGCTGAGGTTCATGAAGCGCAGCACCTGCACGTCGCCGACGGTGAACTCGTGGCGTGCCGGCTTGCGCTGCAGCGCGCCCTGCAGAGCTTCCAGAATGGGTTCATCGTGGATCGGATGGCGGCGCAGCAGGCCGCGCAGGTCCAGGGAGTTCTCGTGGCCCAGGCACAGCAGCAGGCGGCCTTCGGCGGTCAGGCGCAGGCGATTGCAGGTGGCGCAGAAGTTGTGCGAGTGCGGCGAGATGAAGCCGATGCGCGTGCCCGGATGCTGCGCCAGGCGCGCATAACGCGCCGGGCCGCCGCTGTGCTCGGCGCTGTCCAGCAGTTCGTGGTGCTCGGCGATCATTGCGCGGACCTCGTCGCTGGAGCAGAAGCTCTCTTCGCGCTCGCGACCGACCTGGCCCAGCGGCATCTCTTCGATGAAGCTGATGTCCAGCCCGTGGGCGATGGCGTAGTCCACCAGTGCCGGTACCTCATCGGCGTTGCGGCCCTTCATCACCACGCAGTTCAGCTTGATCCGCTCGAACCCGGCCTGCTGCGCGGCGTCGATGCCGCGCAGTACCTGCTCCAGGCGTCCGGTGCGGGTGATGGCGGCAAAGCGTTGCGCATCGAGGGTATCGAGGCTGATGTTCAGGCGCGTCAGGCCGGCGGCGTGCAGGTCGCCGGCCAGCCGGGTGAGCTGCGAGCCGTTGCTGGTCATGCACAGTTCGCGCAGACCGGGCAGCGCGGCGAGGCGCTCGCAGAGGTGGACGATGCCGGGGCGCACCAGCGGTTCGCCGCCGGTGAGACGCAGCTTCTTCACGCCGCCCTCGACGAAGAGGCGCGCCACCCGCTCGATTTCTTCCAGGGTAAGCACCTGCTGGCGCGGCAGGAAGCGCATGTTTTCCGACATGCAGTAGACGCAGCGGAAATCGCAGCGGTCGGTTACGGACAGGCGCAGGTAGTCGATCCTGCGGCCTTGGCCGTCGATCCATTCGGACATCTGATAGTGCTCCATGGCAGATCAGAGTTTGGGCGTTCCCCTCTCCCCCGCCCTCTCCCTGAAGGGAGAGGGAGCTGTCCGTGCCGGCTGACGCCAAGGATTTATCCCGCACGGAACGAATCCCCTCTCCTTTCGGAGCGGGGCGCGCAGCCAGGGTCAGGGAGAGGGGCTCTGGCTTTACTGCACCAGCGGCGACTCCGCCCCGTCGAAGACAAAGCCATCGATCCGCGCTTCACCGGCCAATACGCTGATGTACTGGCTGACCGCGCGCTGCAGCACCTGGGCGCGCAGGTAGGCGGCGATGCGCGGGCGCGCCTGCGCGAAGTCCAGCGGCTCGCCGCCATCGCGCTCGATCAGCTCGACCACATGCAGGCCGTAGCGACTTTCCAGCGGATGGCCGAGCAGGCCGGGTTGCTGTTGCAGCAGGCGTTTCTCGAACTCGGGGACGGTCTGCCCCGGTTCGATCCAGCCCAGGTCACCACCATCGTCCCTGGACGGGCAGTCGGAGAAGCGCATCGCCTTTTCGGCGAAACGCTCGGGATATTCGCGCAGTTCGGCCAGCAGTTCTTCGGCCTGTTCGCGGGCCTTGGCGCGGCCTTCCAGGTCGTCCGGCGCGATGCCCAGCAGCACGTGGCGCAGGCGCATGCGCCAGGGTGCGGTCAGGCGGGTCGGGTTGGCTTCGTACCATTGGCGGCAGCTGGCGTCGTCGGCTTCGGGCACGCCGACTTCACGGTCGATCAGGGCGCGGATGCGCGCTTCTTCCAGCGCCTCGCCCTCTTCCGCGTCGGCCTCAAGGCCCAGTTCGTCGGCGCGCTGCACCAGCAGCTGGCGCACCACCAGCGCGCGGCAGGCGGAGTACAGCGCCTCGCCGTGGCTTGCAGCAGGATGGTATTGCAGCTCGCGGGCCAGTTCGTCCTCGGCGATGGCGACGCCGTTGACTTCGATCTTCGGCAGGTCGACGTGTTCGACCTTGGCTTCGTAGTGGGAGCAACTCATTTCATTGACCTCCGTAACCCTCTCCCCGGCCCTCTCCCTGAAGGGAGAGGGGGAAGAGCGTGGGGCGAATAACACGCCAGCGTCATTCGCCGTTTCATCAGGCTGCGCGACGCTTGGTGCGGACCACCTGGTAGCGGCGCCCGAAGTACCACACCGGGGCGCTGACGATGTGCACCAGACGGGTGAAGGGGAACAGCACGAACAGGGTCAGGCCGAGGGTCACGTGCAGCTTGTAGACCAACGAGACCGGTGCGATCGCTTCGGCGGCGGCCAGCGGCTGGAAGGTGACGATGGACTGCGCCCAGTTGGCCAGCATGACCATCACCGAACCATCGAGGTGATGAGTCGAGGCGACTATGGTGGACAGGCCGAGGATCAGCTGGACGTAGAGCACCAGCAGGATCATCAGGTCCGACGCATTGCCGGTGGCGCGCACGCGCTCATTGGTCAGGCGGCGCAGGATCAGGCCGGTCAGGCCGATGAAGCAGAGGATGCCGAAGAAGCCACCAGACACCATCGCCAGCAGTTGCTTCTGCTCGGTGCTGATCAGGTGCTCGTAGACTGCGTGCGGGGTCAGCAGGCCGACGAAGTGGCCGGCTAGGATGAACAGCACACCGACATGGAACAGGTTGCTGTAGACGCGCATGCCCTTCTTGCTCAGCATCTGGCTGGAGCCGGCTTTCCAGGTGTATTGCGAGAGGTCGAAGCGCGCCCAACTGCCGATCAGGCAGATGGCGAGCGCGACGTAGGGATAGATCCCGAACGCTAGAAGATCGAGGGACATGTTCAGACTCCTTCTCTGGCCGCCCGGTACTGCATCTGCGGCACCGGCTGGGCGACCCACTGCATGGGTTGTTCGGCGGCGGTGGAAATCCGCCGGGCGCTGGTGGACGGGCAACCGACGGCGGGCTCGGTAAAGCTCACCGGGGTTTCCTCCCAGGCCTTGTCGATGGCTTCCAGGCTGTCGTCGCGCGCTTCCTGCTCGCGGTCGCGCTTGAGCGCGCCGAGGTCGGGCTGTTCGCCGGACAGCTCCAGCAGGCTGTTGAAGACCGCCGCATAGCTGCTGCCGCGCTCTTCCAGGCGCAGGGCGATCAGCGCGAGGATGTGGGCGACTTCGGCGAGACCGGCGCGGGCCGACTCGGCGTCCTGCAGGGCGAGGAACTCCAGGTACAGCGGCAGGTAGTCCGGCAGCTCGTTGACGTCGATCACCAGGCCCGCCTGGGTGTAGCGGTCCATCAGGTCGACCATCGCCTGGCCACGGTCGCGGCTTTCGCCGTGGACGTGTTCGAACAGCAGCAGCGAGACCGAGCGACCGCGCTCGAACAGCCCGTCGTAACGGGCCTGGACGTCGAGGATGTCGCCCTTGCACAGCTCGTTGAGCAGCGCGGCGAGGCCGTCGCGCTGCTTTTCCGAGAGGTCGCAGGTGCGGATCAGCGCATGCAGTGCCAGGCTTTCCTCACGCAGCTCGACGCGCGGGTAATCCAGCATCAGCGCACTGAGCTTGAGCAGTTGGCTGTGACTTTCCATTGAGATGGCCATGATCGTCACTCCTGTATCTGCACGGTCTGGATGACGTTGCGCTGGTCCACGGCCTTGCCGCCGAACAGGTTCACGCCGGAGTTGCCGGAGCAGCCGTTGCCGAAGCTGAAGCCACAGCCCGAACGCTCGGCGAAGGCATCCGACAGGGCTTCCTCGCGGTGCGCGGTCGGGATGACGAAGCGGTCTTCGTAGTTGGCAATCGCCAGGTAGCGGTACATCTCTTCCACCTGGTTCACGCTCAGGCCGACCTTCTCCAGCACCTCCAGGTCCTGCTTGCCTTCCACGTGCTCGGCGCGCTTGTAGGCACGCATCGCCAGCAGGCGCTTGAGCGCCAGCAGCACCGGCGCGGTGTCGCCGGCGGTCAGCAGGTTGGCCAGGTACTGCACGGGAATGCGCAGGGACTCGACATCCGGGATCACCCCGTCGCTGCCGATATGGCCTTCGGCGGCGGCGTTCTGGATCGGCGACAGCGGCGGCACGTACCAGACCATCGGCAGCGTGCGGTATTCCGGGTGCAGCGGCAGGGCCAGCTTCCAGTCCATGGCCAGCTTGTACACCGGCGACTTCTGCGCGGACTCGATGACGCTGTCCGGTACGCCGTCCTTGCGGGCCTGCTCGATCACTTTCGGGTCGAACGGATCGAGGAAGATTTCCAGCTGCTTCTGGTACAGCTCGCGCTCGTTCTCGCAGGTGGCCACTTCGTGGATGCGGTCGGCGTCGTACAGCAGCACGCCGAGGTAGCGGATGCGGCCCACGCAGGTTTCCGAGCAGACGGTCGGCTGGCCGGCCTCGATGCGCGGATAGCAGAAGATGCACTTCTCGGATTTGCCGCTCTTCCAGTTGAAGTAGATCTTCTTGTACGGGCAGCCGCTGATGCACATGCGCCAGCCGCGGCACTTGTCCTGGTCGATCAGGACGATGCCGTCTTCCTCGCGCTTGTAGATGGCGCCGCTCGGGCACGAGGCCACGCACGCCGGGTTCAGGCAGTGCTCGCACAGGCGCGGCAGGTACATCATGAAGGTGTTTTCGTACTCGCCGTAGATGTCCGCCTGGACCTGGTCGAAGTTCTTGTCCTTGCGCCGCTTGGCGAACTCGGTGCCGAGGATTTCCTCCCAGTTGGGGCCCCACTCGATCTTCTGCATACGCTGTCCGGAGACCAGCGAGCGCGGCCGGGCGATCGGCTGGTGCTGGGCCTTGGGCGCGGTGTGCAGGTGCTGGTAGTCGAAGTCGAAGGGCTCGTAGTAGTCATCGATTTCCGGCAGGTCCGGGTTGGCGAAGATGTTCGCCAGTACGCGGAACTTGCCACCGATGCGCGGGACGATGGAGCCGTCGGCGTTGCGCTTCCAGCCGCCCTTCCACTTCTCCTGGTTCTCCCACTCTTTCGGGTAACCGATGCCGGGCTTGGTTTCGACGTTGTTGAACCAGGCGTACTCGACGCCTTCGCGGCTGGTCCAGACGTTCTTGCAGGTGATGGAGCAGGTGTGGCAACCGATGCATTTGTCGAGGTTCAGCACCATGCCGACTTGCGAACGAATTTTCATGGCAGTAATCCTCAAATGTCCTGGGGCAGCGGTTGCGGCAGGGCGTCACCGCCCAGTCCGCCCTGCTCCGGCTCGTCGAGCCAGTCGACCTTGTTCATCTTGCGCACCACGACGAACTCGTCGCGGTTGCAGCCGACGGTGCCGTAGTAGTTGAAGCCCCACGCCTGCTGGGCGTAGCCGCCGATCATGTGGGTGGGTTTGAGGACCACGCGGGTCACCGAGTTGTGGTGGCCGCCGCGGGTGCCGGTGGTCTCGCTGCCCGGCAGGTTCACGATGCGTTCCTGGGCGTGGTACATCATCACCATGCCGTCCTTCACGCGCTGGCTGACCACCGCGCGGCAGGTGGCGGCGCCGTTGGCGTTGAAAACTTCGACCCAGTCGTTGTCCTCGATGCCGACGCTCTTCGCGTCGTGCTCGCTCATCCAGATGATCGGGCCACCGCGCGACAGGGTGAGCATCAGCAGGTTGTCGCTGTAGGTGGAGTGGATGCCCCACTTCTGGTGCGGGGTGATCCAGTTCAGGGTGATCTCGGCGTGGCCGTTGGGCTTCTTGTTGAACAGCTTGTCGGTGCTGCGGGTGTTGACCGGCGGCCGGTAGCTGACGAAGCCCTCGCCGAAGGCCTGCATCCAGGGGTGATCCTGGTAGAACTGCTGGCGACCGGTGAGGGTGCGCCACGGGATCATCTCGTGGACGTTGGTGTAGCCGGCGTTGTAGCTCACGTGCTCGTCTTCCAGGCCCGACCAGGTGGGGCTGGAGATGATCTTGCGCGGCTGCGCCTGGACGTCGCGGAAGCGGATCTTCTCTTCTTCCTTGGGCAGCGCCAGGTGGGTGTGATCGCGACCGGTGAACTTCGACAGCGCTTCCCAGGCCTTCACGGCGACCTGGCCGTTGGTTTCCGGCGCCAGGGCGAGGATCACCTCGGCGGCGTCGATGGCGCTCTCGATGCGTGGACGGCCCTGGCTGACACCCGGTTCGGTGACCTTGTGGTTCAGCTCGCCGAGCAGCTTGATCTCCTTGTCGGTGTTCCAGCCGATGCCCTTGCCGCCGTTGCCGAGCTTGTCCAGCAGCGGGCCGAGGGAGGTGAACTTCCTGTAGGTGTTGGGGTAGTCACGCTCGACCACGTGCAGGGTCGGCATGCTGCGGCCGGGGACCGGTTCGCACTCGCCCTTCTTCCAGTCGCTGCCGCCGAACGGCTGCGCGAGTTCGTTGGCGGTGTCGTGCAGCAGCGGCACGGTGACCAGGTCCTTCTCCACGCCCAGGTGGCCGACGGAGACCTCGGAGAACTTCTTCGCGATGGCCTTGTAGATTTCCCAGTCGCTCTTGGCTTCCCAGGCCGGGTCGGTGGCGGCCGACAGCGGGTGGATGAAGGGGTGCATGTCGGAGGTGTTGAGGTCGTCCTTCTCGTACCAGGTCGCGGTCGGCAGGACGATGTCCGAATACATGCAGGTGGAGGACATGCGGAAGTCCAGGGTGGTGACCAGGTCCAGCTTGCCTTCGGCGCCTTGGTCGACCCAGTCGACTTCGCCCGGGCAGGGCCCGCCGGCCTTGCCGAGGTCGTCGTTCATCACGCCGTTCTTCGCGCCCAGCAGATACTTGAGCATGTACTCGTGGCCCTTGCCCGAGGAGCCGAGCAGGTTGGAGCGCCAGATGAACATGTTGCGCGGGAAGTTCTGCGGATCGTCCGGCTGTTCGCTTGCGATACGCAGGTTGCCGGCCTTGAGTTCGCGGATCACGTAGTCCTGCACCGGGATACCGGCCTTTTCGGCATCAGCGGCGATGCGCAGCGGGTTGCGGTTGAGCTGCGGGGCGGACGGCAGCCAGCCCATGCGTTCGGCGCGGATGTTGTAGTCCAGCGCATGCTCGGGGAACTGTCGGGTGTCGGCCAGCGGCGAGAGGACCTCGTGCATCGAGATCTTCTCGTGGCGCCACTGCGAGCTGTGCAGGTAGAAGAAGCTGGTGCCGTTCATCTGCCGCGGCGGACGGCTCCAGTCGGTGCCGAAGGCCAGCGGAACCCAGCCGGTCTGCGGGCGGAGCTTCTCCTGGCCGACGTAGTGCGCCCAGCCACCACCGCTCTGGCCGATGCAGCCGCACATCATCAGCATGTTGATGACCGCGCGGTAGTTCATGTCCATGTGGTACCAGTGGTTCATCGCGGCGCCGATGATGACCATGGCCTTGCCGTGGGTCTTGTCGGCGCTGTCGGCGAACTCGCGGGCCACCTGGATGGCGCGGGCAGCCGGTACGCCGGTGATGCGGGCCTGCCAGGCCGGGGTGTAGGGGACGTCGGCGTCGGTGTAGGAGGCGGCAACGTTGCGGCCGCCCAGGCCACGGTCGACGCTGTAGTTGGCCATCTGCAGGTCATACACGGTGGCGACGCGCAGGGTCTGGCCGTCGGCGCCGGTCACCTCGCGGAAGGGTACGCGGCGCACCAGCACCTCGTCGTTTTCCACGCCCTTGAAGTGCGGGTGCTCCTGCCCGGCGAAGTATGGGAAGCCGACGTCGCAGGCCTGTTCCGGGCCGTCGATCAGGGTCAGCGCCAGGCGGGTTTCACGCTTCTCGCCGCCTTCGGTTTCCTCGATGTTCCACTTGCCCGACTCGCCCCAGCGGTAGCCGATGGCGCCGGTGGGCGAAACCAGCTCGCCGGAGATTTCGTCCAGGCCGATGGTCTTCCATTCGGGGTTGTTGTCCTGGCCGAGATTGCCCGCCAGGTCCGCCGCACGCAGGTAGCGGGTCGGCTTGAGTACGCCATCGGTGTGCGGTTCGAGCAGCACCAGCATCGGCATGTCGGTGTACTGGCGGCAATAGTCGACGAAGTAGGCGCTGGGTTTCTCGAGGTGGAATTCCTTGAGGATGACATGACCGAAGGCCATGCCCAGCGCGGCGTCGGTGCCCTGCTTGGGGTTGAGCCAGAGGTCGGTGAGCTTGGCCACTTCGGAGTAGTCCGGGGTGACGGCCACGGTCTTGGTGCCCTTGTAGCGGACTTCGGTGAAGAAGTGCGCGTCGGGGGTACGGGTCTGCGGGACGTTGGAGCCCCAGGCGATGATGTAGCTGGAGTTGTACCAGTCGGCCGATTCTGGCACGTCGGTCTGCTCGCCCCAGATTTGCGGGCTGGCCGGCGGCAGGTCGCAGTACCAGTCGTAGAAGCTCAGGCACACGCCGCCGATCAGCGACAGGTAACGGGCGCCGGCGGCGTAGCTGACCATCGACATGGCCGGGATCGGCGAGAAGCCGATCACGCGGTCCGGGCCGTAGGTCTTGGCGGTGTAGACGTTGGCGGCGGCGATGATCTCGGTGACTTCGTTCCAGCTCGAACGGATGAAGCCGCCCAGGCCGCGCTCGCTCTTGTAGCTCTTCGCCTTGGCGGAGTCCTCGACGATGCTGGCCCAGGCGTCCACCGGGTCGTTGTGCGCGGCGCGGGCTTCACGCCAGAGCTTGAGCAGCGGCTTGCGCACCTTGGGGTACTTCAGGCGGTTGGCGCTGTACATGTACCAGGAGTAGCTGGCGCCACGGGGACAGCCGCGCGGCTCGTGGTTGGGCAGGTCCGGGCGGGTACGCGGGTAGTCGGTCTGCTGGGTTTCCCAGGTGATCAGGCCGTTCTTCACGTAGATCTTCCAGGAGCACGAGCCGGTGCAGTTTACGCCGTGGGTGGAGCGAACGATCTTGTCGTGCTGCCAGCGCTGCCGGTAGCTGTTTTCCCAGGCACGGCTTTCGTTGGTGACCTCGCCATGACCCTCGGCGAATTCACCCTGCTTCTTCTTGAAGAATTGCAGGCGATCGAGCAGGTAACTCATCTGTATCTCCTCACCCGGTCTGCGCCGGGCGTTCAATCTCGAATCAGGACTTGCGAATCACGTAGGGCGCATAACGCACAGCGCTATGCGCCGAAGGGGTCAACAAGGGCTTTCCGCACCTTTGCGCGCGTACCACCACCAAGTGGCGACGATGCAGCTCAGGTAGTACGCGACGAAGACGTAGAGGGCGCCCTGGGCGCTGCCGGTCATGGCCAGCGAGGTGCCGAAGGCCTTGGGAATGAAGAAGCCGCCGAAGGCGCCGATGGCGGCGGAGAAACCGATCACCGCGGCCGACTCCATGCTCGCGCCCTTGGCTGCCTGGGCTTCGGTGAAGCCGCCCTGCTTCAGGCGCGCGGCCCACTCGTTGCGGAAGATCACCGGGATCATGCGGAAGGTGCTGCCGTTGCCGATGCCGGCGAAGAAGAACAGCGCGATGAAGGAGCCGAGGAAGCCGAAGAAGCTGCCCGCACCGTGGGCGCCCGGCAGGAAGCTGATCACCGCGAACACGCCGGCGATCATCGCCGCGTAGTTCCACAGGGTGATGCGCGCGCCGCCGAACTTGTCCGCCAGCCAGCCGCCCAGCGGCCGGCTCAGGGCACCCACCAGCGGGCCGAGGAAGGCGTACTGCAGCGGGTTGATGTCCGGGAACTGGGTCTTGCTGAGCATGGCGAAGCCGGCGGAGAAGCCGATGAACGAGCCGAAGGTGGCCACGTACAGCCAGCACATCAGCCAGTTGTGCTTGCGCTTGAAGATCACCGACTGCTCGCGGAACGAGGCCTTGGCATCAGCGATGTCGTTCATGCCGAACCAGGCGGCGATGGCCACCACGGCGATGAAGGGCACCCAGATCCAGCCGGCGTTCTGCAGGAACAGCCGGCCACCGTCGGAGAGCTGCTGCGGCTCGCCACCGAAGGCGCCGAACAGGCCACCGGCCACGGCCAGCGGTACGGCGAACTGCATCACCGAGACGCCCAGGTTGCCCAGGCCGGCGTTCAGGCCCAGGGCGGTGCCCTGCTGGTTCTTGGGGTAGAAGAAGCTGATGTTGGACATGCTGGAGGCGAAGTTGCCGCCGCCAAAGCCGCACAGCAGCGCGATGGTCGCGAACACCCAGTACGGGGTGGTCGGGTCCTGCACGGCGAAGCCCAGCCACAGGCAGGGGATCAGCAGCGAGGCAGTGGACAGCGCGGTCCAGCGGCGGCCGCCGAACACCGGCACCATGAAGGAGTAGAACACCCGCAGGGTGGCGCCGGAGATCGACGGCAGCGCGGCGAGCAGGAACAGCTGTTCGTTGCTGAAGCTGAAGCCGGCGGCGTTCAGGCGCACGGTGACGGTGCTCCAGATCATCCACACGGCGAAGGCCAGCAGCAGCGCGGGGATCGAGATCCATAGGTTGCGCGCGGCGATGCGTTTGCCGCTGCGCGCCCAGAACTCGGGGTCCTCGGGGCGCCAGTCGATCAGCAGCGGACCGCTGGCGGCTTTGAGTTGGGAGTTGATCATGCCCATGACGGCACTACCTCAGGATTGACGAGAAGGAATGGGGGTAGCGTCGACGTCGGCCGCCCGGGCCTGGCCATCGAGGCGTTGCTGCTGCTTGATCGCGTAGTGCATCCAGACCATGCAGATCACGGTCAGGCCGAACAGCAACATGAAGCAGGAGGAGCGCACGCCGATGTGGTCGGCGGCGTAGCCGAACAGGATGGGCAGGCAGAAGCCGCCGAGGCCGCCGATGACCCCGACCATGCCGCCGACGGTGCCCATGTTCTGCGGGTAGTAGTCGTGGATGATCCGGTACACGCTGGCCTTGCCGAAGCCCTGGGCGATGCCGACGACGAACACCAGGAAGGTGAACAGCCAGACGTTCAGGCCGATGCCGAGGCTGACGTCGCCCTTGATGCCGTGGATGGTCATGGTGGTCGGCGGGTAGGAGAGGAAGAACAGGCAGACCAGGCAGATCCAGAACACGCCCCAGTTCACCGCGCGGGCACCATAGTGGTCGCTGAACCAGCCGCCCAGCGCGCGGATCAGGCCCGACGGCAGGGTGAACAGCATGGTGATGAAGGAGGCGGTGCGCAGGTCCAGGCCGTACTCGGCGATGTAGTACTTGGGCAGCCACAGGGCCAGGGCGACGAAGCCGCCGAAGACGAAGAAGTAGTACAGGCCGAAGCGCCACACGCGCAGCTCGCCCAGCGGCGCCAGTTGCTTGGCCAGGGTCGGCCGCGGACGGCTCGGGTCGGCGTCGCCGCCCTTGGCGTGGGCCGGGTCGGTCCAGGTGCAGCACCAGAACAGCAGCGCGGTCACCAGCATGGCCACCGAGTAGATCTGCGGAACCATGCGCCAGCCGAAGGCGACCACGATCATCGGCGCCACCAGGTTGGTGATCGCCGCCCCCGCGTTGCCGGCGCCGAAGATGCCCATGGCGGTGCCCTGGCGCTCCTTCTCGAACCACGAGGAGGTGTAGGCGATGCCGACGGCGAAGGAGCCGCCGGCCAGGCCGACGAACAGGCCCAGCACCAGGTAGTGCCAGTAGAGGGTGGCGAAGGCCAGGCCGTAGATCGGGATGGCCACCAGCAGCATATGGATGAAGAACACTCGGCGTCCGCCGAAGCGGTCGGTGATCAGCCCCAGCGGCAGGCGTACCAGCGAACCGGTAAGGATCGGCAGCGCCACCATCAGGCCGAACTGCGCCTCGGACAGGCCCAGCTCCTCCTTGATGCGGATACCGATGATCGAAAACATCGTCCAGACCGCGAAGTTCACGGCGAACGCCAGGGTGCTCATGCCGAGCACGGAGTACTGTTTCTGACGGTGGGACAACATGGCTAAGCTCACTTCCTGACAGCCTTTGCCCGCACGTTAGGTAAGGACTAGCCGCGTTCTCTTGATCGCCATCAATGAGCCAAACGGCGATTCATGAGCAGATGCGCGCCGCTACCTCCTTGTGGGTATCACTGAAATGAATGCTTAACTAATTGTTTTAAAAGGCATTTCTTATGAATACGGCACGCACTGCCGACCCTTCCGGCAACGACCGACTCTTTGTGGGTAGACCTCCCGCCGGACGCCCTTCCCTGCGCAAATCCATCGTCGTGCGCTTCGGCTGCTACCTCACCCTGCTGGTCTCCCTGGCCCTGGCGGGGATGTTCAGCGCCCTGCTGTTCGCCGACTATTCGCACCAGGATGCGGCGGTGATCAACCAGGCCGGCTCGCTGCGCATGCTCACCTACCGCCTGGCGCTGGACCCGTCGCCGATCAACCGCCAGGCCCTGCAATCGACCCTCGCCGCGCGCCTGGACAACGACGAGATCACCCGCCTGCTGCGCCGTTCCGATGCCGATGCGCCGATCCGCCAGCAGCACGAGCAGTTGCGCAGGGAGCTGCACAACCTCGACCTTTCCCAGGCCCCCGCCCTGGCCACGCTGGACACCTTCGTCGGGCACATCGACGGTTTCGTCGGCACCCTGCAGCGCAACGCCGAATACCGCTCGCAGATGCTCAGCACGGTGCAGGGCCTGTGCCTGTTCCTCAGCCTGCTGGTGGTGTTCATCAGCCTCTACGACCTGAGCTACCACGTGGTCGGCCCGCTGCGCGAACTGACCACCACCGCCCGCCGCCTGGGCGAAGGCGACCTCGACGCAAGGGTCAGCAGCAGCGGCGAGGACGAGCTGAGCCAGCTGGGCGAGCGCTTCAACCAGATGGCGGCGGAACTGCAGGCCAGCTACCGCGAACTGGAAGCGCGGGTGGAAGACAAGACCCGCGACCTCTCCAACAGCCACCAGCGCCTGGAACTGCTCTACGACAGCGCCCGTCGCCTGGGTCAGGACCCGTACGACGAACGCTCGCTGCAGCCACTGTTGAACCAGCTCGAACGCGTGCTGCAGGCCGGCAAGGTGACGCTGTGCCTGAACAAGGACGGCGTCGAGCGCGCCTACACCTCGCTCACCACCGACGGCATCACCGGCGGCTTCTGCCTGCAGGGCAACTGCGGCGACTGCCGCGCCCAGGCCGACCACTGCAACAACCCGATCCGCGGCGTCAACCCGCTGCTGATGCAGCCGTTGTCCATTGGCGAACACCGCTTTGGCGAGCTGTTCATCGAGACCCCGGACGGCCATCTGGAAGACTGGCAGCAGCAATTCGTCGAAGGCTTCTGCGACAACATCGCGCGCACCTTCGCCCTGTCCCTGCAGCAGGAACAGGAGAACCGCCTGGCGCTGTTCGCCGAGCGCAGCACCATCGCCCGCGAGCTGCACGATTCGCTGGCGCAGTCGCTGTCCTACCTGAAGATCCAGGTCAGCCGCCTGGCCACCCTGCTCAAGCGCGACGTGCCCGCCGAGAAGATCGACGAAACCCTCGACGAGCTGCGCGAAGGTCTCAACAGCGCCTACCGCCAGCTGCGCGAGCTGCTCACCACCTTCCGCCTGAGCCTGGAGCAATCCAGCCTGGAGGCGGCGCTGGTGAAGACCGTGGAAGAGTTCGGCGAGCGCGGCGCTCTGTCCATCGAACTGGACAACCGACTGGCGCACATCCCGCTCAACCCCAACGAGGAAATCCACATCCTGCAGATCGTCCGCGAAGCGCTGTCCAATGTGGTGCGCCATGCCCAGGCGCATCATGCCACGGTCACCCTTTTCGAAGACGCCGAGGACCAGGTGTGCATCACCGTGGACGATGATGGAGTCGGCTTTGACCCAGCGCAGAGCCGCAACGGGCACTACGGGCTTAGCATCATGCGGGAGCGCAGCCAGACCCTGGAAGCGAGCTTCGAGATAGCCCCGCGCGAACCCAAGGGCACCCGCGTCAGCGTGCGCTTCGCCCACAAACCCCTGTCGCAATACCCGGAGACCCACCCATGACGGCCACCCCCACCGATGACCGCGCGCGCATCCTGCTCGTCGACGACCACCCGATGATGCGCAAGGGCGTGGTCCAGCTGCTGGAGTTCGAGGACGACCTGGAGGTGGTGGGCGAAGCCGGCAGCGGCGAGGAAGCGCTGCGCATGGCCGCGGAGCTGGAACCGGACATGATCCTGCTCGACCTCAACATGAAAGGCATGACCGGCCTCGACACCCTGCGCGCCATGCGCGAGAACGGCGAGGACGCGCGCATCGTGGTGTTCACCGTCTCCGATGACCGCAACGACGTGATCAACGTGCTGCGCGCCGGCGCCGACGGCTACCTGCTCAAGGACATGGAACCCGAGCGCCTGCTGGAGCACATCCGCCAGGCCGCCACCGGCCAGCTCACCATCAGCCCGCAGCTGACCCAGGTGCTGGCCCAGGCCCTGCGCGGCGACGATCGCCCCAAGGGCATCGAGGAACTGACCGACCGCGAGCGGCAGATCCTCCGCCAGCTCTCCCACGGCTACAGCAACAAGATGATCGCGCGCAAACTCGACATCACCGAAGGCACCGTGAAGGTCCACGTCAAGCGCGTGCTGCACAAGCTGGGTATGCGCTCGCGCGTCGAGGCGGCGGTCTGGGCGGTGGAGAACCATCTCGTCTGAATACCGACCGTAGGCGTTATCCGCCAGCGACCCACGACGGCGGATCCCCCACACCGAACCTGGCCCTGTAGGAGCGAGCTTGCTCGCGAACGCCCCATGCCGGCCTTGCCATAGAGCGCCAACGTAGGATGGGTCGGGCGGCGTTCCGTGAGCTTAGCAATACCCATGCTGGTGCCACACGGAATCGATGGGTAGCGCTTCGCTCCACGCCATCCTACGGGGTGTTTCCCCTGACGCTCCTGCGATGCAATACCGCATCAATCAAACTCCGGAATCGCCTCCAGCTCATGCAGCAGCCAATCCGCGAATTCTCGCGCCAGCGCCTGGTTGCCATGGGGTGGAATGATCAGGAAATAGGGATGGGGTGCCGGGAAGTCGATGTCGAACAGGCGCACCAACCGCCCCTGGTGCAGCTCCTCGCCGGCGAGGATGTGGTCGCTGATGGTCACGCCGCCGCCGGCCAGGGCGGCGCGGATGGTCAGGTAGGCGTCGGGCAGGAAGACGTTCTGCCGCGCCTGCAGGCCGGGCACGCCGGCGGCGAGGAAGTAGCGGCTCCAGTCGAAGCCGTCGTCCTCGTGCAGCAGCACCTGGCGCGCCAGGTCGCGGGGTTTGCGCAGGTGTTCCTGGGTGTTGAGCAGGCGCGGGCTGCATACCGGGAAGTAACGGATGTCGCCCAGCGCGGCAAAGCGCTGGCCCTCGATGTGCGTCTCGCCGAAGGAAATCACCATGTCCACGTCGCCCAGGTCGCTGCTCATCGGCAGCAGGTGCAGGGCAACCTCCTGGTAATTGCGCAGGAATTTCTCCAGCAGCGATGACACCCGCGCCAGCAGCGCTGGGGCGCAGGCGATGCGCAGTTCGCCGGCGGGTTCTTCGGTGGGCAGGGCGCGGCGGATATCGCGCAGCTGGTCGAAGGCGCTGCTGATCTGCTGGCTCAGCTGGCGCCCGGCGGGGGTCAGCTTCACGCCCTTGCCCTGGCGCTCCACCAGCGCCACGCCCAGTTCTTCCTCGAGCTTCTTCACCTGGTGACTGACCGCCCCGTGGGTGACGTGCAGCTCCAGCGCCGCTCGGCTGATGCTGCCCTGGCGGACCAGCGCCTCGAAAGCGCGCAGGGCGATCAGGGATGGCAAGCGAAACGCACTGTTCTGACGCATGAAAAGGCCTTTTCCGTGAATTTGACTAACGATTCAGATGGAAATCTATTGAATTGTCGTTAGTTAAATTTGCACAGAAGATGAGCCCAAGCCAACACCGATCAACAAGAAAAACGGCTGGAGATCCGCCATGCAGCATTTCGTCGACTTGCTCGGCCTGGGCAAGCGCTACGGCAACCTGCAGGTCCTGAGCGACCTCAGCCTGAGCATCCGCCAGGGCGAATTCCTCACGCTGCTGGGGCCGTCGGGCTCGGGCAAGAGCACCACGCTGATGATGCTCGCCGGCTTCGTCGAACCGAGCCAAGGGCGCATCGAGCAGGACGGCCGCGATATCACCCACCTGTCGCCGGACCAGCGCGAATTCGGCGTGGTGTTCCAGGGCTACGCGCTGTTCCCGCACATGAGCGTGGCGCAGAACGTCGCCTACCCGCTGCGCATCCGCAAGGTGCCGGGCGCGGAGATCGAACGTCGGGTCGCCGAGGTGCTGGAACGCGTCGGCCTCGCTGGCATGGGCGAGCGGGGTATCAGCCAGCTTTCCGGCGGGCAACAGCAGCGCGTGGCGCTGGCACGCGCGCTGGTGTTCAAACCGAAATTGCTGCTGCTCGACGAGCCGCTGTCCGCCCTCGACCGCCGCCTGCGCCAGGAGATGCAGGGCGAACTGGCGCGCATGCACAAGGACTTCGGCACCACCTTCGTCTTCGTCACCCACGACCAAGAAGAAGCCCTGGCGCTGTCCGACCGCATCGCCGTGTTCAACAAGGGCCGCCTGGAGCAGGTCGGCACTCCGCGCGAAGTGTACGAACGCCCGGCCAGCCGCTTCGTCGCCAACTTCCTCGGCGATACCAACCTGCTGGAGGTGGGCGTGGTCGCTCGCGAAGCCGAAGCCACGCTCTGCGATTTCCGTGGCCAGCATCTGCGCGTGGCGCACGCACCCAAAACCGGGCAGGGCTGCAAGAGCTGGCTGGCGGTGCGCCCGGAGCACATCGACCTGCGCCCGTTGCAGGACGCCGGCCGCGACAACGGCCTCTGCGCCACCGCAGGCAGCGCGACCTACCAGGGCGCCCACGTCAATCTCGAACTGACCCTGGAGCAGGGCGATCGCCTCGACCTGCGCCTGCCGGTGTCGCACCCGCTGCTGGGCAGCCTGCGCAGCGGCCAGCGCTACTGGTGCAGCTGGTCGCCGCAGCACTGCCATCTGTTGTCCGCCTGACACACGCATAACGAAAACAAACGATCGGGGAGCAATCACAATGAAAGAACGCCAAGGCTTCATCGAAGACGCCATCGAGATCGCCGCCCGGAAGGGCGAGCGCGCCGGCATCAGCCGCCGCGATTTCAACCGCAGCCTGCTGCTGCTCGCCGCCGCCAGTGCGCTGCCGTTCGGCGCCGGTGGCCGGGCGTTTGCCGCGAGTGGCAGCCTGGTACTGGCCAACTGGGGCGGTGATGCGGTGCCGGCCTTCGAGAAGAGCTTCGGCGGCTTCGACCAGGCTTCCGGCCTGGCGCTGAAAGTCGACGGCAGCGGCCCCACCGAGGGCGCGCTGAAGACCCAGGTGAGCAGTGGCGCGGTACGCTGGGACGTGTGCGACGGCGAGATGTATTCGTCCTACCGGCTGGGCAAGGACAAATTCCTCGCTCCCATCGATTTCGGCATCGTCGACAGGTCGCTGATCGGCTACGGCGATGTGCATGACTTCGGCCTCGCCAACTACACCTACAGCTACGTGATCGGCTACGTCCACGAGCAGTTCGGCAAGAACCCGCCCAAATCCTGGGCCGACTTCTGGGACGTGAAGAAGTACCCGGGCAAGCGCACCCTCTACAAGTGGATGAGCGCCAACCTCGAATGCGCGCTGCTGGCCGACGGCGTGCCGCCCGAACAGCTCTACCCGCTGGATGTGGACCGCGCCCTGCGCAAGATCGAGGAGCTGCTGCCGCACATCGCCACCCACTGGTCCACCGGCGCCGAATCGCAGCAGCTGATCCGCGACGGCGAAGTGAGCATGGCGCAGATGTGGCACACCCGCGCCGAGCTGGTGAAGAACGACACCGCCGGCAAGATCGATTGGAGCTTCGACGGCGGCATCGTCTCGCCCTCGGTGTGGATGGTGCCCAAGGGCAACCCGGCCGGCGCCAAGGCGGCGATGGACTTCATCGCCTATGCACTGCGTCCCGAGGTGCAAGCCAAACTCATGGAGGTCTACAACATGGGCCCGGTGAACCTGGCGGCCAATGATCTGCTCAGCGCCCAGCTGCAGGCGATCAACCCCACCGCGCCAGGCAACCTGAAGAAGCAGGTGTCGCTGAACAACAAGTGGCACGCCGAACACTACGGTGAAACCCTGGAGCGCTACCTCGCGCTGATCGGTGGCTGAGATGCGACGTTTCGCACCGGGCGTGCTGCCGGTCTACGGCCTGCTGATCCTGCCCCTGCCTGTGCTCGTCGTGGTCGGCTACCTGCTGCCGACCCTCGGCGTGCTCGGCTGGAGCTTCAGCCTGCCGGAGTGGGGCACGCAGAACTACGCGGCCATCGCCGACAACGCCAACCTGCAGGCGGTGATCTGGCGCACCCTGCGCATCTGCCTGCTGACCACCGCGATCAGCGTCGCCATCGCCTACCTGATCGCCTACCGCTGGCGTTTCGCGACGCCGCGCGGCCGGCAGCTGATCGAGCTGTTCGTGTTGCTGCCGTTCTGGCTGTCGATGTTGATCCGCGCCTTCGCCTGGCTGGTGCTGCTGCGCAACGGTGGGCTGGTCAGCCAGGGGCTGATGGCCACCGGCTGGTTCGACGCGCCGCCGCCGCTGGTGCGCAACGAACTGGGCGCGCTGATCGGCATGGTGCACTTCATGGTGCCGTACGCGGTGCTGCCGCTGCTGTCCTCGCTCAAACAGGTGGACGACAGCCTGCTACGCGCCTCCAGCAGCCTGGGCGCCAGCCACTGGCAGACGCTCAAGGACATCTTCATCCCGCTGACCTTGCCGGGTGTGGTCGCCGCTTCCGCCATCGTCTTCGTGTTCAGCCTCGGCTGCTTCGTCACCCCGGCGCTGCTGGGTGGCGGCAAGGCCGCGATGCTCGCCGAGTACATCTACGTGCAGATGTTCCAGCTCTCCAACTGGGGCCTGGGCGCGGCGCTGAGCATCGTGCTGATGCTGCTGGTGGTGGGCTGCGCGCTGCTGTTCGGACAACTCATCGGCTATCGCCGCCTGCTCGGGAGGACTGAGCTGTGACCCCGCAGGGAACCTATCTCTCCGCCATGCCCAAGGGCGTGAAGAAGCCGCAACTGCCGCGCCCGCCGCTGGGGCGCTGGCTGTCCTGGACCGCGCTGGTGCTGTCCGCGTTGTTCCTGCTGCTGCCGATCCTGGTGATAGTGCCGCTGTCGTTCGGCAACCAGCGCTACCTGGCCTTCCCGGACGGCGGCTGGTCGCTGCGCCACTACGCGACGCTGTTCGACGGCGCGTGGCTGCTGTCGATCCTGCAGAGCCTCGGGCTGGCACTGGTGGTCGGCGCGCTGTCCACCGCGCTGGCCTTCCTGTTCGCCACCGGCATCTGGCTGCAGCGGCGCTTGCGCACCGTGCTGACGCTGATCGTGCTGCTGCCGATGATCGTCCCGCAGGTGGTCTCGGCCATGTCGATCTACTACCTCGACGCGCGCCTGGGCATTCTCGACAACCTGCTGGGCGTCGGCTTCGGCCACCTGCTGATGGCGCTGCCGTATTCGGTGATCGCCCTGCTGGTGGCCTACGCACGGCTCGACCTGAGCCTGTACAAGGCTTCGCGCTCGCTGGGCGCCGGGCTCTGGCCGACGCTCTGGCACGTGCTGCTGCCCAACGTGCGCGGCGGCCTCCTCGGCGGCTTCTTCATGGGCTTCGTGATGAGCTGGGAAGAGGTGGTGGTGACCCTGTTCACCAGCGGCCTGAACGTGGTGACGCTGCCCAAACGCATCTGGGACGGCCTGCGCTACAACCTCGACCCGGCGATCGCCGCCGTGTCCACCCTGATGATCGTCCTCACCCTGGCGGTGATGCTGCTGCGCATGGTCCTGGCGCGACAACGACCGCCTTCCTGATCCACCCCGACTCACATCCGGTCGCCGCCCTGGCGACCCCAACCACTCTGTCGCAAACACCTGCCTGTCCCTGAGGAGGGAATCCCCATGCTTACCGCTTTCCCCGCGCGCACTTACCGTCAACGCGTCGAAGCCGTCAAACGGCGCATGGCCGATCGCGGCCTGGATGCCCTGGTGGTCAACTACCCGGACAACATCAACTACCTCACCGGCTTCGACAGCCTGGGCTTCCTCTGGTACCAGGCGCTGATCATCTCGCCGAAGCTGGCGGAGCCGGTGTTCCTCACCCGCACCAGCGAGGAGCCCTGCACCTGGGAGCTGTCGTGCATCAACGAGGCGATCTTCTATGACATCGCCAGGCAGGACCCGCTGAAGATCGTCGCCGACGTGCTCGCCCAGGCCGGCCTGTCGCAGGCGCGCATCGGCCTGGAAATGACCGCCTCGACCTTCTCCCCGGCGCAGTACAACGCACTGCTGGGCTACCTGCCCGAAGCGCGCTTCGAGGACGCCGGCCCGCTGGTCGCCGAGAACCGCCTGATCAAGACCGCCGAGGAAATCGAGTACCAGCGCAGCGCCGCGCGCATGGCCGACCAGGGCATGCTGGCCGCCTTCGAGGCGCTGCGTCCGGGCATCTCCGAGGTGGAAGTGGCCGGCATCGTCGCCAATGCCCTGGGCCGCGCCGGCAGCGAGTACTCGGCGATCAGCCCGATGTGCGCCACCGGCCGCCGCAGCACCATGACCCACGCCATGCCGCACCGGCAGACCATCAGCCACGGCGACGTGGTGATCCTCGAACACGCCGGCGTGTGCAACCGCTACCACGCCATCCTCATGCGCACCGCGGTGATTGGCAAACCCAGTCCGCGCGTGAAGGAAGTCGCGACCCTGCTGACCGAGGCCTTCAACGCCGCCATCGACATCGCCAAGCCGGGCACCCCGGTGGGCGAGGCCAACCGCGTGTGCAACCAGATCCTCGACCGCATCGACCTCTCGCGCACCCGCGTGCACCGCATCGGCTACAGCCTGGGCCTGGCCTACCCGCCGACCTGGCTGGAAGCGATGATGGTGGACGAGGCCGACGACCACGTGTTCCAGCCGAACATGTCGTTCTCCATCGAGCCCAACCTGTCCTTGTACAACGAAGGCTTCGGCATCAAGCTCGGCGACACCGTGCTGTGCGGCGAGAAAGGCTCGGCGAGCCTGTCCGAGTTGCCGCCGGAACTCACCATCATCGATTGAGTGAAGTTCGCCCTCTGGCGGCTCTTCGCTGGCCGTCCGGGGGCGAATCCGTTCTGTATGTCTGCGCCTGCGGGCGCAGTGACGAAGTCCGAGGGTTTCCGATGAGTCACACGATGGATGTTTTCTGGTACGACGACGTGCTGCGCCACGACACCGCCGCCGGCGTGTTCGAGGCGCCGCCCAGCGACCTGCTGGCCGAGCAGCTGCTGCACCCGGAGAGCAATCCCCGGCTGCTCAACATGCGCGCCATCCTCCAGCGCGGGCCGGTCGCCGATTCGCTGCGCTGGCACGAGGGCCGCCACGCCAGCGAAGAGGAACTGCTGCGCTTCCACGATGCCGACTACCTGCGCGGCATCTTCGAGGCCGATGCCCAGGGCAAGCGCTTCAGCAGCACCACCCTGATGTCCGCCGGCAGCCTCGCCGGGCTGCTGGCCGCCGCCGGCACCAGCCTGGCGGCGCTGGAAAGCGTGCTGGCCACCGGCAACCCGGCCATGGCCCTGGTGCGCCCGCCGGGCCACCACGCCGCACCGGCCATGGCCGACGGCTACTGCTTCTTCAACAACGTCGGGGTTGCCGCGCGCGCCGCGCAGGCGGCGGGGCTGGAACGCGTGGCCATCGTCGACTGGGACGTGCACCACGGCAACGGTACGCAGGAGGGTTTCTACGACGATCCCTCGGTGTTCACCGTGTCCCTGCACATGGACCACGGCGCCTGGGGGCCGAGCCACCCGCAGAGCGGCGCGGCGGACGAGCGCGGCTACGGCGCGGGGCTGGGCAGCAACCTCAACCTGCCGCTGCCCATGGGGTCCGGCGACCAGCTCTACGAGATGGTTTTCAGCCGCTACGTCGAGCCGACGCTGCGCGTCTTCAAGCCGGACCTGCTGATCATCGCCAACGGCCTGGATGCCTCGCAGTTCGACCCCAACGGACGCCAGCTGGTGACCATGCAGGGCTTCAACCGCCTGGCCCGCCGCGCCCGCGCGCTGGCCGACGAACTCTGCCGGGGGCGGCTGCTGGTGGTGCAGGAGGGCGGTTACAACCCGGCTTACAGCGCTTATTGCCTGCATGCCGCGACGGAAGGATTCCTGGGCCAACCGTCCACGCTGCCCGATCCGCTGGCCTACATGCCGGAACCGGCGGCGCGGGTGGAAGCCGATCTCGCCGCGCTGGATGCACGGCTGGCGGCGGCGGGGTGGAAGTTCGCTTGAGCCTGTGGTGCGATCCGTTCGCGGCGGATTGAGCGCCTTCGTAGGGCGGATAACGCGCCAGCGTTATCCGCCGTGGATGACCCGGCGGATAACCTGTTCCAGGGTATGCGCCCTACGTAGCTGTCAGTGCGGTTCGCGAGCAAGCTCGCTCCTACGAAAGCGCGCCGGAGTTTGGCCTGACTGTAGGAGCGAGCTTGCTCGCGAACCATCGCCGCACCAGAACCTTCAGCGATGGTTGCGATAGCGTTCGGTCAGCGATTGCACGCGGGCGACGTAGGTCTGCGTCTCCGCGTAGGGCGGTATTCCATTGTACTTGTCGACGGTCATTTCACCGGCGTTGTAGCTGGCCAGCGCCAGCCTCTGATTACCGTTGAAGCGCTTGAGCAACCAGGCCAGGTAGCGCACGCCGCCACGGATGTTCTGCCGCGCGTCGAACGGATCGTTGACGTTGAAGCGCTCGGCAGTGTCGGGCATCAGTTGCATCAACCCCTGGGCGCCGGCGATGGAGACGGCGTTCGGCTGGAATGCCGATTCGGCGTGGATCACTGCGCGGACCAACGCCTGGTCGACGCCATAGCGAGTCGAGGCGGAGGCGATTTCCCGCCGATAGGAGCGGGTATCCAGGCGCAACGCGGCGACATTGAAATCTTTCGGCGCCATGCACAGGTAGCAGCCCTTGATGTAGTACACATCGATCACATCGACCCGCGCGGTGATCCCGACGGGGCGCCGGCTCACATACTGGCGAACGCCCTTGTGGACGAAGGTGTATACCCGGATGCGCTCTGCGCCCGAGGCGCTGCCTCGCTCGATCTGTGGGGCGGTCTTTGCCTTGGCCCTCTGACCAGTCTTGTTGCCTTGCTGGGTGCAGCGAGCGCCGGCGATGGCATGGCTGCCATGGCTGACGGCGCCGTCGCGGGCCTTGCACGTGAACTGGGCGTTGGCATAAAGCGGAGCGACCAGCAAGGCCAGGCCGAAGCATCCAGGTAGGCACTTGCGAGCCCATCGCCAGGTTCTGGAACTCATCAAACCGCTCCGCGCCGCGGGCGCCGATCAGGCTGGGGTACCTGATCCGGGTAAAGGGAAAGGGCCATCAGGGGCGGTCGTCACAGGGTTGAACCTGAGCGACCTGACGTTTCGCTTCGCTAGTTATAGCCCTTTCGAACGGCAGTGGAGCTTGGGGGGACGTACGGCTGGTTGGCGCTCCAGGTCCGCGGAGCCGGTCCGCAGATTCGCGAGCAAGCTCGCTCCTGCGCAGAGCGTGTGGCACCCCCTTGTAGGAGCGAGCTTGCTCGCGAACACCTGCAACGCTGAACTCAACCGAGAATGAAATACACCTTGCGCACCGGCGTGAGGTTTTCCCAGGTGCCCTTGAAGCCCGCCGCGACCACGAAGGAATCCCCCGGCCCGAAGGTCTTCGCCACGCCGTCGGCGTCGGTCAGGCGCACCGTGCCTTCGAGGATGTGGCACAGCTCGTCGTAGTCGCACTCGCAGCGCTCCAGGTGCACGCCGGCTTCCCAGATGCCGGCGATGGCGTTCTTTTCCGGGGCGCTGAAATGCCGCCAGCTGCGGCTCCGGTAAGGCGCATCGACGATGGCCGGGTCGTTGATCTCGCGCTCCTGCGGGGCGAGCTCGGGGTTGGCGAAGTCGATTACGTGGCGGGGCAGGGTGGACATGAAGTTCTCCATCAGGAATCGAAACCGACGCCGAAGGCATCGAGGGTCTTGAGCAGCAGGTCGCGGCGGCCGGTGCGGTCTTCCCTGGCCAGCGAACGCTGCGCCAGGCGCACGCCGAGGTAGCGCAGCGGCTCGGGCGGGAAGGGGAAGGGCTTCTGCGAGGTCATGCGCAGTTCGGTGCGCTCGGTGCGCTCGCCGCCCAGCTGGTCTAGCATGTTCAGCGCGGCGAAGCGGCTCGCCGCCACGCCCTGTCCGGTAAAGCCCAGCGCATAGGCGACGCGGTTGTCGAGCACGCAGCCGGTGAACAGCGTGGTGCGCGCCGAGGTATCGATGATGCCGCCCCAGGCGTGGCTGAACTCGACCGGGCCGAGCTGCGGGAAGGCCTCGCGGAACTGTTCGGCCAGGCGCTGGAAGCTTTCCGGGCGCTGGGTCAGGGCTTCGTCGCGGCGGCTGCCGAAGTGGTAGATGGCGTCGAAGCCGGCCCAGAGGATGCGGTTGTCGGCGGTCTTGCGCAGGTAGTGGAACTGGTTGCCGGCATCGGCGATGCCGTAGCGCTCGACCCAGCCAATGGCGCGCAGCTGATCGTCGGTGAGCGGCTGGGTGACCAGCGAGTAGTCATACACCGGGATCACGCTGGAATTCAGGTGCCCAAGCAGCGGCGGCGCGATGTTGGTCGCCAGGGCGATCTGCCCGGCCTCCAGCTCGCCGCGGTCGCAGCGCAGCATCAGCCGGTCGCCGCGCTGGTGCAGCTCGTGCACCGGGGTGTTCTCGAACAGCTCGATGCCCTGTTCCAGGCAGACCCGGCGCAGCTCGGCGGCCATTTTCGCCGGGTTGAGCAGCGCGTAGTTGGGCTCGAACACGCCAGCCTTGTACATCGGCGAATCAAGTTTCTGCGCCAGTTCCGCACCTTCCAGCCACTCACAGTCGATGCCGAAGCGCTGGTAGTTGCGCTGCATGCCGCGCAGGCCCTCGACCTGCCAGGGTTGCATGGCGACGCTGAGCTTGCCGCGCCGCTCGAACTCGACGTTCATGCCGAAGCGCTGCAGGTCTGCCTCAAACTCGTCCAGATTCTGACGGCCCAGGCGTACCAGGGTTTCGGCTTCTTCCGGCCAGCGGCGCAGGGCATTGCCTACGCCGTGGGAAATACTCGGCGCACAGAAGCCACCGTTGCGTCCGCTGGCCTCGCCACCGCAGCGACGCGCCTCGACCACCGCGATGCTCGCACCGGGCCAGCGCAGGCGGGCGTGCAGGGCGGTCCAGAGACCGGTGAAGCCACCGCCGACCACCACCAGGTCGAAACGGCGATCCGCTTCCAGTGCCGGTGCGGCGGGAGCGGGATCGAGGGTGTCGAGCCAGAAAGGTCGGGGAATGGCGTGCGCAAGAAGGGCGGATCTCATCGGAAAACTCCGGCAGAATGTCGGAAGAAAAAGCGGTCTTCGGGCCGCGTCCGAGTTTTTTAATCGCTCCGGGGTGCCCAGGCATACGGCTTGCCGCTCTTTGCGGGCACGCCCGGAGCAGCAATAGCCGGCCAAGACCGGCAGGGGCAAACCATGAGCGCAGAAGCATGAGCGAAGAACAGGGCTGGAGCGCCACGCTCGAAGGCACGACCTACCAGCCCGACCCGGCGAGCGCCGCTACCCACGCCGTGGTGATGAGCTATCACCAGGCCTGGCGCCGCCATGACATCGAGGCGCTGATGGCGCTGTTCGATCCGCAGGTGGAGTACAACGATTTCTTCCAGGGGCGTCGGATCGCGCCCCACGAACTGCGCGACTACCTGAAGACCAGCATGCCGGCGGCGGGCGACGAATCGCAGGTCTACACCGACCGCCTGCGGGTGGACGGCGACACCGCCTTCCTGCAATACCGGGTGACCCTGCGCGGCACCCAGGGGCTGGTGTCCTTCCGCGCCACCGAGGCCTATACCGTGCGTGACGGGAAGATCATCCGGGTCAACGAGCACGCCGCGCTGGTCGGCCAGCCGGAGAAGCCCGCCAGCGAGCCGCAGCCGCGCATGGCCGACAGCCGCCTGGGGCTCTCCGCACGGCAACTGAGCCTGCTAGGCGGGGATATCCAGCAGTACTTCCAGCAGACCCGGCCGTTCCTCAACCCCGACTTGGACATGCCCCAGGTCGCGGCGGCCACCGGCTACACGCGCAACCAGATTTCCTACTTCCTCAACCAGGTGCTGGGCCTGAGCTTCTACCAGTACCTGAACCAGCTGCGCCTGCGCCACCTGCTCGGCCAGCTCGACGGCGCCACCAGCGTCACGCGTATCGATGAGCTGGCGCGGGCGGCGGGGTTCCGCTCGCTGTCGACCTTCTACCGCTGCTTCCGCGAAGAGACTGGGCTGTCGCCCAAGGCGTACCTGGAGCAAAAGGCGGCTTCGTGAGCGGATCGCTTTTGTAGGATGGCGTTGAGCGAAGCGATACCCATCGATCACGGGTGACCCGGGCGATGGGTATCGCAAGCTCCACCCATCCTACGGGGGGCTTCCCCTCGGATTCGCAGCTGGGCGGTTCGCGAGCAAGCTCGCTCCTACAGGTGGCGCCGGCACCGCTCCGCGCGTGCCCGCATGCACGGTGACTGCGTTATCAACGTGACGCGCATTTCCCTATGCTCGGCCGACAACTATTCCAACCCGCTCAGGAGACCTTCCCATGCGCGACAAGCTCTATATCGACGGCCAGTGGCAGGCGCCCGCACAAGGCGGCCGCTTCGAGGTGTACGAACCCTCCAGCGAAGCCGTGCTGACCGAAGTCGCGTCCGCCACCGGCGAGGATGTCGACCGCGCCGTGCAGTCCGCGCGCCGGGCCTTCGATGAGGGCGAGTGGGGCCGCAGCAGCGGGAAAGAACGCGCAGGCTACCTGCGTGCCATCGCTGACAACCTGCGTGGCCGCCGCGAGGACCTGGCCCGCCTGGAGGTGCAGGACAACGGCAAGCCGCTGCCCGAGGCGCAGTGGGATATCGACGACGCCATCGGCTGTTTCGACTATTACGCCGAGCTGGCCGAAGGGCTGAACGACGAGGGCGAAGTGGTCGCGCTGCCCGACGAGCGTTTTGCCTGCCGCGTGCTGCGCGAGCCGGTTGGCGTGGCCGGGCAGATCATCCCGTGGAACTACCCGCTGCTGATGGCTTCCTGGAAGGTCGCTCCGGCGTTGGCGGCCGGTTGCACCGCCGTGCTCAAACCTTCGGAACTGACGCCGCTTACCTCTTTGGAGCTGGCGGCTGCCGCCGACGCGGTTGGCCTGCCCAAGGGCGTGCTCAACGTGGTCACCGGCCTGGGGCGCGATGCCGGTTCGCCGCTCTCGGCGCATCCGGGCGTGGACAAGCTGGCGTTCACCGGCAGCGTGCCGACCGGGCGCGCGATCATGCAGGCGGCGGCGCAGGACATCAAGAACGTCAGCCTGGAGCTGGGCGGCAAGTCGGCCTTCATTGTCTTCGACGATGCGGATATCGAAGCGGCCGTGGAGTGGATTCTCTTCGGCATCTTCTGGAACCAGGGCCAGGTGTGCAGCGCCACGTCGCGCCTGCTGGTGCAGGATGGCCTGCATGACCGGCTGATCGAGCGCCTGGTGGAAGAAACCCGCCGCATCACCATCGGCAACGGCCTGGAGCCGGGCGTGCTGCTCGGCCCGCTGGTCAGCGCCGGGCAACACGCCAAGGTGCTGCAGGCCATCGAAGCCGGCGTGCGCGATGGCGCGAAGCTCGCCACCGGCGGCAAGCGCCCGGCGCATCGCGACAAGGGCTGGTTCGTCGAGCCGACGGTGTTCATCGATGCCCCGCTGGACAGCGCTGTATGGCGCGAGGAAATCTTCGGCCCGGTGCTCGCCGT
Organism: Pseudomonas sp. Pseusp97; assembly: GCF_047304025.1. Classification (NCBI taxonomy): domain Bacteria; kingdom Pseudomonadati; phylum Pseudomonadota; class Gammaproteobacteria; order Pseudomonadales; family Pseudomonadaceae; genus Pseudomonas; species Pseudomonas sp. Pseusp97. The sequence continues at coordinate 43,444 of NZ_JBGLYK010000025.1, forward strand.
GCGCCGCTTCAAGGACGAAGCCGAGGCGCTGCGCCTGGCCAACGACAGCCAGTTCGGCCTGGCAGCAGCGGTGATGTCTGCTGATCCTTCGCGTTGCCAGCGGGTGAGCCGTGGCCTGCGCGCCGGCATCGTCTGGGTCAACTGCTCGCAGCCGACCTTCACCCAGGCGCCCTGGGGCGGCTACAAGCAGAGCGGCATCGGTCGCGAGCTGGGGGTGTGGGGGTTGGATAATTACCTGGAGACCAAGCAGGTTACCGAGTACCTCAGTGATCAGCCGTGGGGGTGGTACCTCAAGTGATGTGAGGGGCGGCGGATAACCTGTTCCAGGTTATTCGCCCTACGGTGCTGCGAAAGCTGATTTGTAGGGCGCATAACGCGTCAGCGTTATCCGCCGTTGTCGTTTGTGTTTCTGCGCCGCTTCGGCGTACGCGAGGAATCTGTGTTTCGCCCCCTCGGGCGAGTCCCTTTTGGCAAACGTCGGATAGCCGCCCTCCCAAAAGGAAGCAAAAGGTCTTGCCCCGGACATCCGTTTTTTCGCTTAGGCGAAAAATTCCCTCGTTGAATCGAAGTTTCAGGGGCCCGAACTAGGCGTCCCCCCACGAAGGGCCATCCCTGGCCCATCGCGGCTCTCGCGACATCCATGTCGCTCA
>NZ_JBGLYK010000260.1:0-6991 GCF_047304025.1 Pseudomonas sp. Pseusp97
CCCCCCCCCCCCCCCCGCCCCCCCCCCCCCCCCCCCCCCCCCCCCCGGGGGCGGGGGGGCCCGCCCCCCCCCCCCGCTCCTACGAAGAGCCCCGCCTGTGTGTCGTTATGACCTGCAGGAATTCCGAGCGCACGCCGAAGCGGCGCAGAGCCTGCCAATCCGAAGCAGCAGACCTGCGACCCCGCAGTCGAGTCGGGCGCCGGCCTTGCCGGCGAATCGTGCTCCTACAGGTTCGTTTCGGCGCCTACCGGGTTCAGGCAGATGGGCAGCGTTGGTCCGCGAGAATGACAAAGGCCCCGAACCGGGGCCTTTGTATGCGGACAGCCGCGCCATCAGAAGTAATACGGGAATTTCACGCTGAAGCTGAAATCCGGCGCATCCGGCGAGATGCCGATGGACAGGTTCGGCACGATGGTCAGGTTGGGACTCCAGGCGTAGGTCAGGCCCCAGTTGAAGTACGCCGCATTGGCGTCGCTGCCGGTGACGGTGGTCCAGTCGCCGCCGTCGGCCTTGATCTTGCTCTTCTGGGCGATCAGGTCGGAGAAGGAGAACGACATGCTGGTCTTCTCGTTGAGGGCGAACGCCACGCCCGCACCGATCTGGAACCAGTCGCCGAGGTCGACCTTGCCTTTCTGCTTCACGCCCTGGGTGGGGCTGATGTCGTCGAAGGACTCCTCCATGTTGTAGGTATACGAGAAGCTGCCGAACAGCACCGCCGGGTCCACGGTCTTGACCAGCGAGATGCCGGGGGTGACCGACCAGACGCCGTTGCCGGTGGGCAGGGACTCGGGCACGTTGAGGTTGTCATTGTCCGAGGCGCGCTTGAGCTTGATGCCGTAGGGCTCCTTGCCGGTGGGGGCCTTGATCCGCAGGCTGACCACGGCGTCGGGCCGCGACTCGGTTTCGTCCATGAACTTGTAGGCGATGCCGACGTTGACGTCCCCCAGGGTCGGGTCGCGGGTGACCTTCTCGTCGGTGGACTGCGCCGTGGAGTTGCCGGCGCCGGCCGATTCGAAGGTGCTCTCGCGGTACACCACGGGGGCGTTTATGTCGAACTGCCAGCGGTTGTTCCAGTTGTAGCGGCCGGTGAGGTCCAGGGTCCAGTTGTCGGCATTGATGTTGTCCACGCCGATATTGCCCAGGAAGATCGTGTCCAGCGCCAGGAAGCCGTTGAGGATCAGCTGCTTGGTGTCGTAGTGGGTGTAGGTGATGCCGGTCTCGAAGCTGAAGGCGCCATTGCCGAAGAAGCCGCTGGCTTCGTCGTAGAGGTTCTCCACGCTCTTGGGCGGGCTGGCGTCGTCCTTGAGCGACTCGCCGTAGGAACTGCCGCTGGAGGCCACGGTGTTGCCGGTTCCCGGTGGCGTCGGCTTGCCGGTGGAGGTCACCAGGCGCCTGGGCTGGGCGGGCGCGGCCGGCGCCTCCTCGACCTGCCTGACCCGTTGTTCGAGCACCATCAGCGCCTTCTGCTGCGCTTCGTAGCGTTGCTTGAGTTCGAGCAATTCCTGTTTCAATGCCTCCACCTCGGCTTCCGTCGCCGCGGCGGCGAAGGTCGAGGGGAGTAATGCGGATACACAGATTGCAGTGCCTAGCGTTAGCGATCGGTGCATGGCGCGCTGTCCTTGACTTATAGGTTGGACCTCACAGTCGCACTCGCGGGTAATCTCACATTCCCATGGTGCGAAGCCCTTTGAGCTGATCGAGATTGCAGTCCAGCGCTCCCGTGGATGGCAGGTTGTTTTTCAGTACAACGTTCAGTTGCGCGAGGTTGTTGACTGCGTTGTGGCCGCCGACCATCTGCGCGGCCTGGAGCAGTCCACCGGCGGCCAGCTGCTGCATGGCGGCGCCCTGGCCGTTGGCGTTGATCGCCAGCTGGATACTGCCGTTGCCCGGCGTCACGCTGACGGTGCCGGCGCCGTTGCTGGCGGAGACCGGCGAGTTGCCCAGCGGCGTTCCCTGCTGGGCCACGGCGGGGGCGTGGTCGGCTTCCCTGACGTCGATGCTGACGTTGTTCGCCGCGCTGTTGTAGTCGCCGGCGGCCCGCACGCTCTGGGTCACGCCCTGGGTCTGGTTGAGGCCGGCGCCGCCCGTGACGCTGCCGGTGCCGGCAGCCGGCGCCGGCCCGTTGCCTTTCTCGTCGATGGTGCTGACGTAGAACTGCGGTTTGATGGTGGACTCCTGGATCTGCATGCTGACCCTGGCGCCGATGTTGTCGCCCACGGCGTTCTTCCAGGTACTGCTCATGACGATGCCGAAGCTGATGACCCGGCCGGGCATCACGTATCTGCCGCGAAGCTGGGCCAGTTCCTGGTCCTTCAGCTCGATGGGCCTGAAGACGCTTTCCGCCTGGACCGGCAGGCAGGCCGCCAGGCAGGTGGCGGCAAGCAGCGGGATCGCTTTCATTAGGGTTCTCCCCGGAAGGATTCCTGCCTTCCGTTCTGGTGCGGTCGTCAGAGGAAGTCGCTCTGGATGAAGCCGAATTCCATGAGCTCTGCATCCTTGACCGGGCTGAACGCATTGATCCGATCCCTGGCCGTCAGCGGGTCGGGTGGGCTCATCAGGGCATTGGCCTGTTGGTAGCCCGGACCGATGACGGCGAAGATGATGCCGTTCCAGCCTTTGAGAAAATCTTCCTGGGTGAAGCGCTTGTGGCCCAGCACCGGGTCGCCGATATACACGTAGCCCTTGTAGGCACGCTGCATCACGACGAAGTGTTTGTAGCCACGGATATCCATCAGCACTATCACCGGGATCGTCAGCTTCTCCAGGGACGCCGGCGGGATTCGGTACCCGCGTGCGCGCATGCCGATGCCTTCGAGATAGGTCTTCATGTCGAGCATCGAAAAACCTTGCGTGCGCACCAGGTCCGGATCTGCGCGGACCAGCATCCCCTTGATCACGAATTCCTCGTCCACGTCCAGCGCATAGGCCTGGCGGAGGATCGTCGCCAGCGCGGCGGCGCCGCAGCTGAAGTCGGTCTTCTGCTGGACCAGGTTGCTGAACTTGCGCTCGCGGATGCTCTCGACGTGCTTGTAGGCCATCGACCCGCCGGGAAGGATGGCGAAGGGGAGTTGCGCGGCCTGCGTCGGAAGGCAGAAAAAGGCGAGCAGCAGCAGGGCGGACGTACGCATGATCGTGACGCCTGGGGTCGGCTTGTGGAGGAGGAGGCTCCGTTGCCGGAGCCTCCGGGAGCTACGCCGTTTCGCTTACAGGCAGGATTTGCAGCCTGCGGCGATGGACAGCGAGTTGCTCTGCTGGTTGCCGATGCCGGCGGAGACGTTCGCCCCAACGTTGCCCGACACGTTGTTCAGCGAGTTGGTCAGGCTGGCGTCGTTCCTGACCGGGTCCTTCCAGCCGGTTTGCACCAGCGTCTGGGAGGTGGCCTGGCCACGCAGGTCGATGGTGCCGGCCTCGACGAAGAACAGCGGGTCGAGGTCCGGCTTGCTGTTGCCGTGACGGTCGTCCTTGCCACCACCATGACCCGAGTCGTCCACGACTACGCCCACACCGGCGCCCTTGTAGGTGCCATGGGCACGGAACTCGCTCTTCAGCGTTTCCTTGTCGTAGGTAGCCAGGCCTGCGTTGGCCACGGTATTGCCGGTAGAGGACTGTTCGGCGCCGCTGTAGGACTCGGCGGTCCGGCCACCGGAAACGGCTGCGGCCATGTCGTTTTTCTGTTGGTTGTAGTTGCCGGCGGTCACGTTGATGCCGATGTTGCCGGAGGAGTTGTTGCCGGAGTTGTTCAGCGTGGCCTTGTTGGTGGTCGAGTAGTTCCAGGCCTGGTTGGCGGTATTGGTCTGGGTCACGCTGGTGGACGCGTAGGCGGTGCCGAAGATGAACTTCTCATCGGCGGTAGCCAGGGCGGCTGCGTTGGCCTGCTGGTTCAGGTCGCCTGCGGCCACGTTGGCGCCTACGTTGCCGGACGCGCTCCCCAGCGATCCGTCGATGGTGGCGTTGTTCTTCGTGCCCTGGTTGACCACGATGTTGTCTTCGCTGACCTGGCTGTCCTCCACTTCGGCGCTGGCGCCGGCCTCGATCCGCGGGTCCTTGTAGGGATCGTACGGAGGCTTGGGTTGATGTTGTTCATGACCGTGGCCGTTGTCGTGGCCGTGACCATGCCCGTTGTTGTTACGGTTATCCGCGTGCACTGCTACAGCCATGACCGCTGCGACGGCGAAAACCAGTGGCTTGAGGGCCATTGTCGGTTTCATGGTGTATCTCCTTGCTTGTTGGCGTGCTTAGTGTTTTTAGGAGTTGGCGTGGGTCAGTCCGCGACCCGGATGCTCAGGGTGTTGGCAATGCGATTGCCGACCCCGGCGCTCTGGCTCATCTGCACGACGCCACGGCTGCCGGCAAAGGCCTGGTCGCTGGTAACGACCTGCCGGCTTCCCGTGGTGGCGTCCACCGGGCCTGAGTTCACTGGCAGCGCGACGTTCTGCTGGGAAAGCACGCTGTCATCGACGCTCTGCGGGACGGCGCTGACGCTGATCCGCATGGCGTTCACTTGCTGGTTGGCAGCCCCGGCGGCCTGGTTCACGCCCAGGGCGCCGTTGCCGTTGCTGAAGGCGTTGCCGGTGATGCCGGCGGATGCGGCCTGGTTGAGGTCGACGCTGGCGTTGACCGCCTGGCGGAACTGGGTGGTTGCCCGGGCATTGCTGCCGATGGCGATGGCCCTTCCATTGGCCTGTTGCTGCGAGTCACCGGCGGCCTGGTTGACGCTGGCGACGCCGCGGTAATTGCGCACTGCGCTGTCGATGCTGGCGTGGTTGATCGTCGCCGGGTCGGCGGCGATGGCCGTGACGCTGCAGAACAGGAGCGGGAGAGCGAGCAGGCGGGCGTTCATCTCAGCGATCCCCGGTCAGCATGCGCAGGGGCGAGAGTCCTTGCTGGACGGTGCGGTTCACCGAGTTGGAGATGCCCGCGCCGCCGCCTGCCGCACCGGTCCCCAGGCCGTTGCCGCTCAGGGCCTGGTTGGCGCCGTTGTCCATGCCCACCAACTGGCCGCCGGGCAGGATGTGCCGCTGCAGGCTGGAGCCGCTGGTGACGCCAGCGAAGTCGCTGTCGCTCAGCTCGGCATTGCCGGTCTGGCGCACGACCTGCTCGGAGATATTCGGGTTGACCGTGATCGGGTTCGGATCGGGTATGTCGGTCGGCCGGGTGGCGACGCGCGGCTGCACCTGGCGTTGCAGGACAATGGTGCCGTCGCCGGCAAGAACGGCGGGACACAGCGCAACGCTGGCCGCGCCGCAGGCGAGCGTGACGAGGATGATGGCTATCCGTGAGTCGGTGTTCCCCATGATGGCGATCCTTCTTGGTGCGCTGAGCCCTAACCAGCGGTTCCTGGGTGGAGCAGGGGCCGTGCCGCTTTTAATCAGCTATTGAGAATCAATGACATGGCGTAACGCCATGTGAGCCATCACGGCGCACGTTGTCTCGCAGCCGTTACAAAAGCGGCGGGCGGAACCGTGGCGGGGGCCTTGGCGCGGGGGGCGGAGCGGTTACGAGGTGGATTTCGTTGCGTCGCTGATACACAACTCCGGACTGAAAGCCCCGAGCCGCTGGGCGCTGCGTTTGCGGGCGATCGGGTGTTTCGCCGGGCTAACACAAAAGGCTGATTTGTAGTCTTTCTGGTACTTCAGTACTGCTGTCTTTTCAATGAATTAGGCATTTTGCATGATGGCGCGAACCGGTTGGATCCACGGTTGTCTGCATCTGCCTGGCGACTGCAACCGTACATTTTTCGCCGAAGTGCCAACGTCTCCGCTGCAGGCGCTATCTACGAGAAATTTTTGTGAATTTCGTAGCGATCCGCAGGCAATACATTAGCATGCGACGCCGCTGCGGCGCTTGTGCGCCAGGAGCAGGCAGCGGGATAAAACCATTAGAAACGTGCGAGCCAGCGTGCCTCGCGGGGGAAGTAGTATGGATCTGTGGAGCGCCTTCCAGGCCTTCATTCTTGGCGTGGTCGAGGGGCTTACCGAGTTCCTGCCGATCTCCAGTACCGGCCACCAGATCATCGTGGCGGATCTCATCGGTTTTGGCGGCGAGCGCGCCGAAGCCTTCAACATCATCATCCAGCTGGCGGCCATCCTGGCGGTGGTCTGGGAATTCCGCCGCAAGATCCTCGATATCGTCTGCGGCCTGCCAACCCAGCCCAAGGCGCAGCGCTTCACGGTCAACCTGCTGATTGCCTTCTTCCCGGCCGTGGTGCTGGGCGTGGCCTTTGCCGACTACATCCACCATTACCTGTTCAACCCGATCACCGTGGCCGTCGCCTTGGTGGTGGGCGGCGTGATCATGCTCTGGGCGGAAAAGCGCCAGCATCAGATCCGCTCCGAAACCGTCGACGACATGACCTGGAAGCAGGCCCTGAAGGTCGGTTGCTGCCAGTGCCTGGCGCTGATCCCGGGCACCTCGCGCTCGGGCGCCACCATCATCGGCGGCCTGCTGTTCGGCCTGTCGCGCAAGGCGGCCACCGAGTTCTCCTTCTTCCTCGCCATGCCGACCATGGTCGGTGCCGCGGTCTACTCGGCCTACAAGTACCGGGACATCTTCCAGCCGGCGGACCTGCCGGTCTTCGCCATCGGCTTCGTCACCTCGTTCATCTTCGCGATGATCGCCGTGCGCGGACTCCTGAAGTTCATCGCCAACCACAGCTATGCGGCCTTCGCCTGGTACCGTATCGTGTTCGGCCTGCTGATCCTGGCGACCTGGCAGTTCGCCCTGATCGACTGGAGCAGCGTCAAACCCTGATCCGATAGCGAGTGAACGTGGAAAAGAACGGCACCATCAGCCGCTGGGACGATGACAAGGGCTTCGGCTTCATCCGTCCCCAGGCCGGCGGCAAGGAAGTCTTCCTGCACATTTCCGACTTCCGCGGCGACCGCCGCCCGGAAGCGGGCGACCAGGTCTGCTATGTCGAAGGCACGGGCAAGGACGGCCGCCCGCGCGCCGACCACGCCCGCCTCGCCGGGCTGGCCATCGATACCCCGGC
>NZ_JBGLYK010000261.1:0-6981 GCF_047304025.1 Pseudomonas sp. Pseusp97
GGAGCGAAGCGATACCCATCAATGGCGGCCGATCACTGCCGATGGGTATCGCTTCGCTCCACCCATCCTACGGGTCACCGAAGGCATTTGCGTTCCAGAACAAGACACCCGAGAGAGGATTTCCGCATGTCCGAAATCGTCGTCAACCTCCCCTTCAGCCGGGAGGAATACGCCCAGCGGATCGCCAAGGTCCGCGCCAGCATGCTCGAGCGCAACATCGAGCTGCTGCTGGTCACCGACCCGTCGAACATGGCCTGGCTCACCGGCTACGACGGCTGGTCCTTCTACGTGCACCAGTGCGTGCTGCTGGCGCTGGAGGGCGAGCCGGTCTGGTTCGGCCGCGGCCAGGACGCCAACGGCGCGCGGCGCACGGTGTTCATGCAGGCGGACAACATCGTCGGCTACCCCGACCACTACGTGCAGTCCACCGAGCGCCATCCCATGGATTACCTGTCCCGCGAGGTCATCACGGCGCGCGGCTGGTCCGGCCGGACCATCGGCGTTGAAATGGACAACTACTACTTCAGCGCCGCCGCCTTCCGCTCGCTGCAGGCCAACCTGCCGAGCGCGAAATTCGTCGACGCCACGGCCCTGGTGAACTGGCAGCGCGCGGTGAAATCCCCGCGCGAGATCGAATACATGCGCGTCGCTGCGCGCATCGTCGAGAAGATGCACGCACACATCGTCGAACGCATCGAACCGGGCATGCGCAAGAACGAGCTGGTGGCGGAGATCTACAGCACCGGCATCCTCGGCGCCGACGGCCACGGCGGCGACTACCCGGCCATCGTCCCGCTGCTGCCCACCGGCGCCGATGCCAGCGCGCCGCACCTGACCTGGGACGACACGCCCTTCGAACGCGGCGCCGGCACCTTCTTCGAGATCGCCGGCTGCTACAAGCGCTACCACTGCCCGCTGTCGCGCACGGTGTTCCTCGGCAAGCCGCCCAAGCACTTCCTCGACGCGGAAAAGGCCGTGGTCGAAGGCATCGCCGCCGGGCTGGACGCGGCCAAACCGGGCAATACCACCGGCGACATCGCCCGCGCCTTCTTCGGCGTGCTGGAGAAGTTCGGCATCCACAAGGACAGCCGCTGCGGCTACCCCATCGGCATCAGCTACCCGCCGGACTGGGGCGAACGCACCATGAGCCTGCGCCCGAGCGACAACAGCGTGCTGGAACCGGGCATGACCTTCCACTTCATGCCCGGCCTGTGGATGGACGACTGGGGCCTGGAGATCACCGAAAGCATCCGCATCACCGAGCGCGGCGTGGAAACCTTCTGCGACTACCCGCGCCAGCTGTTCGTGAAGGAGTGAGGCGATGACCCATTCAGCCGACAAGCCGCTTCGTGAGAGCCCTATTTCCGCCAGCGTCGATTTCCAGCGCGACGGCGTGCAGCACGGCCATCTCAAGCTGCCCTACTCGCGGGACGATTCGGCCTGGGGCGCGGTGATGATCCCGGTCTGCGTGGTGAAGAACGGCGACGGCCCCACCGCGCTGCTCACCGGGGGCAACCACGGCGACGAGTACGAAGGCCCGGTGGCGCTCAGCCGCCTGGCCCAGGAGATGCGCGCCGAGGACGTGCGCGGCCGGGTGATCATCGTGCCGTTCATGAACACCCCGGCGTTCCTCGCCGGCAAGCGCACCTCGCCCATCGATGCCGGCAACCTCAACCGCAGCTTTCCCGGCCGCCCGGACGGCACGGTGACGCAGAAGATCGCCGACTACTTCCAGCGCACCCTGCTGCCGCTGGCGGACGTGGTGCTGGATATCCATTCCGGCGGCCGCACCCTGGACTTCCTGCCTTTCGCCGCCTGCCACGTGCTGCCCGACAAGGCCCAGCAGGAAGCCAGCGAGGCGCTGATGCGCGCCTTCGCCGCGCCCTACTCCATGCGCATGCTGGAGCTGGATGCGGTGGGCATGTACGACACGGCCGCCGAGGAGCAGGGCAAGCTCTTCGTCACCACCGAACTGGGCGGCGGCGGCAGCAGCAGCGCGCGCAGCGTAGCCATCGCCCGGCGCGGTGTGCGCAATGTGCTGGTGCAGGCCGGCATTCTGCGTGGCGAAGTGGAGCCGGCGAACTCGGTGATGCTCGACATGCCCGACGGCGATTGCTTCGTCGGCAGTGAACACGGCGGGCTGCTGGAGATGTGCCGTGACCTGGGCGAACGCGTCGAACGCGGCGAGGTACTGGCGCGGGTGCACGACGTGCTGCGTACCGGCGCCGCGCCGGTGGAGTACCGCGCCAAGCGCAGCGGCATCCTCGCCGCGCGGCATTTCCCCGGCCTGGTGCAGAGCGGCGACACCCTCGCGGTGGTCGCCGAGGTGCTCGGCTGAGCCGCGCGGGAGGCAGCCATGATCAAGCTCGACCGTTATGACCTGAAGATCCTGCGCATCCTCGCCGGCGACGGGCGCATCACCAAGTCGAGCCTGGCCGAGGCGATCAACCTCTCGGTCAGCCCGGCCTGGGAGCGCGTGCGCAAGCTGGAGGAGGCCGGGTTGATCAAGGGTTACCGCGCGCAGATCGACTGGCCGGCGCTGTTCAAGCAACAGCAGGTGCTGGTGGAAATCACCCTGGCGCGCCACACCGCGCAGGACATGAAGCGCTTCGAGCAGCGCCTGCAACAGGCGCCGGAGGTGGGCTTCTGCTACGCCACCGGCGGCGGGGTGGACTACATCGCGATGATCCAGGCCCGCGACATCGACCACTACCAGCGCTTCATCGACCAGCTTCTGCTTGAGGACGTGGGCATCGAGCGCTACTTCACCTACATCGTCACCAAGGTGATCAAGACGCTGGATGCGGCGATTCCTGCCGAAGCGCTGGAGCAGGGCGCTGCGTAGGGCGAATAACCTGGAACAGGTTATGCGCCCTACGCCGTGCCTTCTTTTTGTAGGAGCGGGCTTGCTCGCGAACCCGGCCAGCGCCGATGCGGCTGGGAAATCTGTTCGCGAGCAAGCTCGCTCCTACAGCTCCCGATTTGCACCGGTGTAGGGCTGTGCGTAGGAGCGGACTTCGTCCGCGATGGTGTCCGGCGCGATGCGGGGCCGATCGCGGACGAAGTCCGCTCCTACGAATATGCAAACATCCGCACTGAACAAAAAACGCTCAACAAATCCTGACTTCCCGGTCCGGATCGTATACAATGCGCGCCGCTCGGCACGGTGCCGGGCATGGGTTCCCTCACCCCATCGACGAAAAAGGCCCAAAGCATGTCGGCATCCCTTCCGGCGGCAAGGCGCGGCGCACTCGCCGGCCTGGTCGCGTTTCACATCCTGATCATCATCGCCAGCAACTATCTGGTGCAGCTGCCAATGACCCTCTTTGGCTGGCACACCACCTGGGGGGCGTTCAGCTTCCCGTTCATCTTCCTGGCCACCGACCTCACCGTCCGCCTGCTCGGCAAGCGCCCGGCGCGGCTGGTCATCGCGCGGGTGATGATTCCCGCGCTGCTGGCTTCCTACGTGATCTCGGTGATCTTCCAGGAAGGCGCCTTCCGGGGCTTCGCTTCCCTGGGCGAATTCAACACCTTCGTCGCGCGGATTTCCCTGGCCAGCTTCCTGGCCTACGTGTTCGGCCAGATCCTCGACATCCAGGTCTTCGACCGCCTGCGCCGCATGCGCCAGTGGTGGATCGCGCCGGTGGTCTCGACACTGTTCGGCAACCTGCTGGATACCTTCACCTTCTTCTCCATCGCCTTCTGGCACAGCGACAACGCCTTCATGGCCGAGCACTGGGTGGAAATCGCCTGGGTCGACTACGGCGTGAAGCTGGCGGTCATGCTGATGCTCTTCGTGCCGCTCTACGGCATGCTGCTCAGCGCCATCACCCGCAACCTGCGTCGCCAGCCCGCGGCGGCCTGATCCCACACGAAAAAGCCCAACAGCGGCGGCAGAACTGCGAAAAGATCTGCCGCCGCCATCCCCCGCTTAGGAAAAAACCGCGCGTCCCCGGCCCCTAGCATGGTCTCCATGCCAACCGTCCGGGAGATGCCGCCATGTCCTTTGCCCATCCGCTGCTGTTCAAGTCGCTCTGCTATGTGAACGGCCACTGGCTGCACAGCGCCAGCGGCACCAGCATTGCCGTCGACAACCCCGCCACCCGCGAAGCCATCGGCCATGTGCCGCTGCTCGACCGCGAGCAGATCATCGGTGCTGTCGATGCCGCCGCCGCCGCCTTTCCCGCCTGGCGTGCGCGCAGCCTGGATGAGCGTGGCGCATTGCTGCGCCGCTGGGCCGAGCTGATCCGCCAGCACCGCGAGGATCTCGCGCAGATCCTCAGCCTGGAACAGGGCAAGCCGCTGGCCGAAGCGCTCGGCGAGATCGATTACGCCGCCAGCTTCATCCCCTGGTTCGCCGAGGAAGCGCGGCGGCTGAACGGGCGCAACATTCCCAGCCACATCCCCAACGCGCACCTGGGCACGGTGGTCGAGCCGGTTGGCGTCGCCGCCCTGCTGACGCCATGGAACTTCCCCGCGGCAATGATCACCCGCAAGGCCGCCGCCGCCCTGGCCGCCGGCTGCAGCGTGGTGGTCAAACCGGCTCACGAAACGCCCTACTCCGCCTTCGCCCTGGCGCAACTGGCGGAGGAAGCCGGCTTCCCCGCCGGCGTGTTCAACGTGGTGCTCGGCGAGCCGCAGATGGCCATGGAAACCCTGGTCGGCGACAGCCGCGTGCGCGCCGTGAGCTTCACCGGCTCGACCCGCGTGGGCAAGCTGGTCCTGCAGGCCGCCGCCCAGGACGTGAAGAAGGTCGCCCTGGAGCTGGGCGGCAACGCGCCCTTCATCGTGCTGCCGGATGCCGATCTGGAGCAGGCGGTGCAGTTCGCCATCGACGCCAAGTTCCAGACTTCCGGGCAGGACTGCTGCGCGGCCAACCGCATCCTGGTCGCCCGCGAACTCTACGAACCCTTCCTGCAGCGCTTCTCCCTCGCCGTGCGTGAACTGCGCGTCGGCCCGGCCAGCGACTCGCGCAGCCAGATCGGCCCGCTGATGCACCAGCGCGCCTTCGACGTCACCTGCGAGCGCGTGCAGGACGCCATCGACCAGGGCGCGCGCCTGCTCGCCGGCGGCGAGCCGCATGCCTTGGGCGGCTGGTTCCACCAGCCCACCGTACTGGCCGACGTCACGCCGCAGATGCGCATCTGGCGCGAGGAAAACTTCGCCCCCATTGCCGGCGTCAGCGCCTACGACGAGCTGGACGAAGCCGTCCGGCTGGCCAACGACACCGAGTACGGCCTGGCCGCCTACCTTTGCGGGCAACGCCTGGATCACATCTGGCCGCTGATGCGGCGCCTGGAGTTCGCCATGGTGGCGGTCAACGGCGCCAGGTTCACCGGCCACCCCATTCCCTTCGGCGGCATGAAGGCTTCGGGCCTGGGCCGCGAGGGCGGCAGCGAGGGCTTCGAGCCCTTCGTCGAAACCAAGTACTTCGCCCTGCACCACGGCGCCATCTGACCGGGAGACCATCGCCATGACCGACTACGCCAAGCTGTTCGAAGACGACCGTGCGCATTTCATGCACCCTTCCACTCACGCCCACGACCACGCCAGCGGCGCGCTGCCGGGGCGGATCATCACCGGCGCCTCCGGCGTGCGCATTCGCGACCACCAGGGCCGCGAGCTGCTCGATGCCTTCGCCGGCCTCTACTGCGTGAACATCGGCTACGGCCGCACCGAAGTCGCCGACGCCATCCATGCCCAGGCCACGCAGCTGGCCTACTACCACACCTACGTGGGCCATTCCTCCGAGGCGATCATCGAACTGTCCGCGCGGATCATCCGCGACTGGGCGCCGGCGGGCATGAAGAAGGTCTACTACGGCCTCTCTGGCTCCGACGCCAACGAGACCCAGGTCAAGCTGGTGCGCTATTACAACAACGTGCTGGGCCGGCCGCAGAAGAAAAAGATCATCTCCCGCCAGCGCGGTTACCACGGCTCGGGCATCGTCACCGGCAGCCTTACGGGCCTTGCCAGCTTCCACCAGCACTTCGACCTGCCGGTGGAGGGCGTCAAGCACACCCTCTGCCCGCACTTCTACAAGGCCCCGGCCGGCATGGACGAAGCCAGCTTCGTGCGCCACTGCGCCCAGGAGCTGGAAAACCTGATCCTCGCCGAAGGCCCGGATACCGTGGCCGCCTTCATCGGCGAACCGGTGATGGGTACCGGCGGCATCATCGTCCCGCCCAAGGGCTACTGGGAGGCGATCCAGGCGGTGCTGGCGAAGTACGACGTGCTGCTGATCGCCGACGAGGTGGTCTGCGCCTTCGGCCGTGTCGGCGACAAGATGGGTAGCCAGCGCTATGGCATGCGCCCGGACCTGATCACCACCGCCAAAGGGCTGACCAGCGCCTACGCGCCGCTGTCCGCGGTGATAGTCGGCGAGAAGGTCTGGGATGTGATCGACAGTGCATCCAGCCGTGAAGGCGCCATGGGCCACGGCTGGACCTACTCCGGCCACCCCATTTGCGCGGCGGCGGCGCTGGCCAACCTGGACATCCTCGAACGGGAAAACATCACCGCCAATGCGGCGGAGGTCGGCGGCTACCTCAACCAGCAGTTGCGCCAGACCTTCGAGGGCCATCCCCTGGTGGGCGAAGTGCGCGGCGACGGCATGCTGGCGGCGCTGGAGTTCATGGCCGACCGCGAGGCGCGCACGCCTTTCGATGCGGCGCTGAAGGTCGGGCCGAAGGTTTCGGCGGCATGCCTGGAACGCGGCATGATCGCCCGCGCCATGCCCCACGGCGACATCCTCGGCTTCGCCCCGCCGCTGGTACTGACCCGCGCCGAGGCGGACGAGATCGTCGGCATCGCCAAGGCGGCGGTGGATGCGGTGGCGGACCAGGTCCTTTAACGCGCGGCCTGCTCTTCTGTAGGAGCGGGGGTTGGGGGGGCACGAGTTACCCCCCGCGCCCGGGGCCGGCGGGTGGCCGGCCAACACGCGGCGAAAGCGACGTACGGGGCGGGGCGGGGGAAAAAAAA
>NZ_JBGLYK010000262.1:0-6981 GCF_047304025.1 Pseudomonas sp. Pseusp97
CTCGCGGCGAGTCTCCGGACGTGCGTGCCGAGCCCGTTCCACAAACTAGCGGCCCCCCCCCCTCCGTGGCGGGTGCCTGCAACACCCCCCCGCTCCTACAGATAGCTATCAGCCCTGCGCGTTGGCAACGGCGCGGCGGCGCCAGAGGGAAGCCGGCAGCACGGTCACGGCAAGGCCGACGAACACCAGCACGCAGGCCATCCAGTCCTGGGTGGTGAGGGCCTCGCCGAGGAACAGCCAGCCCGACAGCAGGCCGGACACCGGCACGGCCAGGGCGAAAGGCGTGACCTGGCTGGCGGGATAGCGGCGCAGCAGGAAGCTCCACAGGCCGAAGCCGACGGTGGTGGCGAGGAAGGCGATATAGAGCAGTGCGCCCGCCCCGCCCCAGCTGATATTCAGCACGGCGTGTTCGATAGCTTCCGGGCCTTCGAAAATCCACGACAGCACCAGCAGCGGCAATGGCGGGATCAGGCTGACCCAGCTGATCAGCCGCAGCATGTCGCTGGCGCCGGAGCGCTTGGTGGCGATGTTGGAGAAGGCCCAGGCCAGCGCGGCGGCGATCACCAGCAGGAAGGCCAGCAGGCTGTCGCCCAGGGGGCGCTCCAGGCCGATCAGCAGCAGGCCGCCAGCGGCCAGCGCCAGGCCGATCAGTGCGCGCGGGCTGGGACGCTCGCCGAGGAAGGCGGCGGCGATCAGCACGGTGAAGAACACCTGGCTCTGCAGCACCAGCGACGACAGGCCGGCGGGCATGCCGATGTGCATGCCGACGAACAGCAGGCCGAACTTGACCACACCCAGCAGCACGCCGATCTGCACGATGCGCCAGAACGGCGCCGGCAGCGGGCCGCGCAGGAAGATCAGCGGCAGCGCCGCCAGGGCGAAGCGCAGGGCGCAGAACAGCAGCGGCGGGAAGTCGTGCAGGCCGACCTTGATCACGACAAAGTTGACGCCCCAGATCAGGGTGACCAGCAAGGCAAGGAGGACGTGGCGGAGAGGCATGGCAGAGCGCTCGGGGTGGGATCGGGCAAAACTACCAGCCGACGTCTGAAATGTATGGATACAGTTGTGGGCTTACAGTTTTTTCGCAGGACCGGACGGGAATCCGGACAGTCTGCCCCCAGACCCAAGAAGGAACCGTTCGTAGGATGGCGTGGAGCGCAGCGATACCCATCAATCCCGGCGAACGGCAGCATGGGTATCGCTGCGCTCCACCCATCCTACGCAGAGCGGAACGGCACCCGGTGGCAAATTCTGTAGGAGCGAGCTTGCTCGCGAACGAGTTCACCGGCGAGAGCCACCGAGCAAGGCGGGTTCGCGAGCAAGCTCGCTCCTACGGGTGTTCGATCTTCAGCTTCGGCCAGCGCGCCGGCCAGTTCTTGGCGGCAATGCGCTCGCGGTAGATGTGCGGCTTGGCGCGGAAGTGCCCGGTGGGGCGGACGCGCAGCGCCCAGATGTCGTCGACGCCCAGCGGCGCCAGCAGTTCCAGGGACTCGCCGCGAAGCCGCACCGCCACCGCCGTGCAGACTTCCGGCCAATGGCACATTGCATCGGCGCAATCCCGGTAGGGGCAATCAGCGTTGCGCAAATGCATCCGCGCCTGGTTTCGCACTGACCAGGGCGCGTCAGGGCAGGCCTCCAGCAGCTTACGCTCCCACGCGCCGTCCGCCTCGGGCTCCAGGCGGTCGGCTGAGAAATACAGCACATCGATATCGCTGAGCGGCGTGGCTTCGCGGTAGTCGTGCAGGGCGTCCCACACCGCGTTGCGCACGAAACCGGCGGCGATCCAGGCGCCTTCCGGGCCGTGATCGCGCACAACGCGCAGCAGGTGCAGGCGTTCGGGCTGCCCGGCGATAAGTGCAAGAAGCTCCGATTCGCCAGGCAACGGACTCAGCCCTGCTCCCACGGCGGAGGTGGCGGCTCCTCGCGCTGCGGCGGGGCATCCTGGGCGGCGCGGCCGGCTTCGCGGCGTTCCTGCTCGCGCATGGCCTCGGCGATTTCACGCAGTACCGAATCCACGTCCGCCTCGTCTTCCGGATCATCGAAATGCCCGGTCAGCGGGGTGTCCGGCTGCAGCTTGCCGTCCTCGTAGAGCGCCCACATTTCCTTGGCGTAGTGGGTGTACTTGAGCTCGGGAGCGAAACGGCCGAAGTAGGCGGCCATGTTGCCCACGTCACGCTCGAGCATACGGAAGGCGTGGTTGTTGCCGGCGGCATCCACGGCCTGCGGCAGGTCGATGATCACCGGGCCGTCCGGCCCGACCAGCACGTTGAATTCCGACAGGTCGCCGTGCACGAGGCCGGCGCAGAGCATCATGACGATCTGGCGGATGAGGAATTCGTGGAAGTCGCGGGCCAGCTCGGGCTCCATCACCACGTCGTTCAGACGCGGAGCGGCGTCGCCCTCTTCGTCGGCGACCATCTCCATCAGCAGCACGCCGTCGAGGAAATCGTACGGCTTGGGCACGCGCACGCCGGCATTGGCCAGGCGGAACAGCGCGGCCACCTCGGCGTTCTGCCAGGCATCCTCCTGCTCCTTGCGGCCGTACTTGGTGCCCTTGGCCATGGCGCGCGCCTGGCGGCTGTTGCGCACCTTGCGGCCTTCCTGGTATTCGGCGGCCTGGCGGAAGCTGCGCTTGTTGGCTTCCTTGTAGACCTTGGCGCAGCGCAGCTCGGTGCCGCAGCGCACCACGTAGACTGCTGCTTCCTTGCCGCTCATCAGCGGGCGCAATACTTCATCGATCAGGCCGTCTTCGATCAGCGGCTCTAGGCGTTTCGGGGTCTTCATCGGGCTTCCTGGCGTACCTCTCTGGGGCGCTGCGCTCCTTATACGGCAAACGTCGACGACCGCCCAGCGCGATCAGGGTTCGGGCGGGGTCAGCTCGATGCTTTCGGTCACGGCATCCTCGAGTCGTTGCAGTTCGAGCCCCAGCGCTTCATCGCTGTCGGCGTAACGCTGGGCGATGTTGGCGAAGCCTTCGGCGACCTCGCTGAAGGCCTCGACCACGCGGGGGTCGAACTGGCTGCCGGCGCCGGCCCTGATGCGCTCGGCGGCTTCTTCCGGGGTCAGCGAGGAGCGATAGGCGTGGCGGCAGGTGTACTCGTCGTAGCAGTCGATCAACGACAGCATCCGGGCGCCCAGGGGGATCTGCTCGCCGGACAGGCCCTCGGGAAAACCGCCGCCGTCCCAGTGTTCATGGTGGCTGTAGGCGATTTCCTTGGCAAAACGCAGAAACTCCGCCGGCGAGCCCAGCTTGCGCTCCGCCGCCGCCAGCGCATCGCGGCCGACGGTGGTGTGGCTTTCGAGGATCAGCCGGTCGGCCTCTTCCAGTTGGCCCGGGCTGTGCAGGATACGGTCGGGCACGGCGACCTTGCCGATATCGTGCAATTGCGCCGAGCGCACCAGCAGCTCGATGTTTTCCACGGACAGCTCGGCGGCGAACTTGGGGTGCAGCGACAGCGAGCTGCCCAGCAGCCGCATGTAGTGCTCGATACGCACCAGGTGATTGCTGTGCGGGTTGTCGCGCAGGTCGCAGAGCGTCGCCATGGCTTCGAGCGTGGCGTCCTGGATCGCCTGCAGCTCCCGGGCGCGGCGGCGAACTTCCAGTTCCAGGTACTCGCTCTTGTCGCGCAGGAAGTCGGCGTTGGCCTTGAGGTTCAGGTGCGCGCGGATACGCGCCAGGGTCACCGGCGGGCTGATCGGCTTGGTCAGGTAGTCCACCGCGCCCAGGTCCAGGCCTTTCTGCTCGTCGGCCGCGCTGACCATGCCGGTGAGGAAGATCACCGGGATGTCGCGCGTCAGCGGGTCGGCCTTGAGCTGGCGGCAGACTTCGTAGCCGTCCATTTCCGGCATCATGATGTCCAGCAGCACCAGGTCCGGGCGCGGTTCGCTCTGCATCAGGCGCAGTGCCTTCGGCCCACTGGACGCCACGCGCACCTGATAGCGATCCATGAGCAGCTCGCTCATCAGCATCAGGTTGTCGGGTTGGTCGTCCACCACCAGGATCATCTCCTGCTCCGGCCGGTCCAGCATGCTATCCATCGCAACTCCTCGCATCGGTCAGATTCGTGACATGCCATTGCGGGATCGGACCACGCCCCCGTTCGCGCGTTCCTGCCCCGCCGTTCTATATCCGGATGTCGCGCTCCCTCGCGAGATTCACCAGGCTTTCCAGGGCTCGCTCGAACTCGAACCGCCGCACGCTCGTGGCGATGCCCTCGTAGCCCTCATTGAAGACGCTGCGCAGCAGGCTTGCACGTTCGCCGAGCAAGCGCCCGGCGCGCGGATCGTCCGCCGCCAGCAGGTGCGCCAGGCGCCGGCAGACCTGTTCGACCTCGGCGTCGTTGCCGCTTTCGCGCAGCGCCGGCGCGGCCGCCGACGTCGGCAGCAGCGGTACCGGCAAGGGTTCGTGGCTGATGTTCTGCAGGCTCAGGCTGACCGAGTCGTCCACCCGCCCCAGCGGCAGCCGGCACCAGAACAGGCTGCCGCGACCGGATTCGCTTTCCACCCCGACGCTGCCGCCCATCGCTTCCGCCAGCTTGCGGCAGATCGCCAGGCCCAGGCCCGAGCCACCGTAGCGCCGGGTGATCGAGCTGTCCGCCTGCTGGAAGGATTCGAACAGGCGCTCCTGCTGCACCGCGGAGATGCCGATGCCGGTGTCACGGAAGGCGAAGTACAGCTGCAGGCTGTCCTCGTCCTCCTCTTCCAGGCGGACGATCATCACCACCTCGCCCCGCTCGGTGAATTTCAACGCGTTGTTGCCGTAGTTCATCAGGATCTGTCGCAAACGAAGCGAATCGCCCACCACCTGCGCGGGCACCCGCGGGTCTATCTCGCAGCGCACCGTCAGCCCCTTGCTCGCCGCGCGGATGTTGAACAGGTCGAACAGCTCGCCGAGCAGTCGCTCCAGGTCGAAGGCGATGTGCTCGAACTCCAGCTTGCCGGCCTCCACGCGGGACAGGTCGAGGATGTCGCTGATCAGCTCCAGCAGGTACTGGCCCGAGCCCTGGATCTTGCCCAGGTAGTCCACCTGCTGCGGGTCCAGGGTGGTTTCCTGGAGCAGGTGCGCCAGGCCGATGATGATGTTCAGCGGCGTGCGGATCTCGTGGCTCATGTTGGCGAGGAAATCGCTCTTGAGCTGCGCCGCCTCCTCGGCCAGGTCGCGCGCCTGGGCCAGCGCCAGCTCGGTGGCCTTGCGCGCGGTGACGTCGCGACTGACACCCACCAGCCCCAGCAGCCGGCCCTGGTCGTCATGGAAGGCACTGCGCAGGGTGTCGAACAGCACCCGTCGGCCATCGGGATAGACCACCCAGCCTTCGCTGGCGAAGGGCTGGCTTTCGGTCAGCGCCTGGCGGTCGCGGTCCTGGCGGCCGGCGCCGGCTGCGCGGCTGAACAGCTGCTGGTCGCTGCGGCCGACGATGTCTTCCGGCGCGCGTCCCAGGCAGTCGGCAAAGGCCTGGTTCACCCCCAGGTAGCGGCCCTGGGTATCCTTGAACCAGATCGGGTCGGGAATCGAGTTGATCAGCGCCAGCAGCGTGCTGCGCTGGCGGCGCTCCTCCGCCTCGGCGCGGGCGCGCTCGGTCACCTGGATCGACAACCGGCGGTTCCACACCAGCACGAAGGTCAGCAGGGCGAGGACGCCCACCACCCAGGGCCAGGCGATCTGCAGCAGGTGCATCCAGTCGAAGACATCCAGCGCCGGCAACCAGCGCGCCTGGATCGCCTCCTGCTCGTTGCGCGTGATGCTGCCCAGCGCGCGGTCCAGCAGCGGCACCAGCGGGTCCAGCTCCTTGCGGGTGGCGAAGCGCACCTGGCTGTTGCCCAGCCCGCTGTCGCCGCGCACTTCCAGGTTGGACAGGTCGAGTTGCTCGATCAGGAAGGTGGTGGTGATGAGGTTGCCCACGTACGCATCGGCACGCCCGGTGGAAACGGCCTTGAGCGCGCTGGGGGAATCCTCTACCAGCACGAAGTCGATCCCCGGCACCGCCTTGCTCAGCAGCTCGTGGACGGCGTAGCCATGCTCCACCGCCACCCGGCGTCCGGACAGATCGTCCAGCGTGCGGATGGTGCTGTCGCGCCGGGCGAAGATCAGGCTGCTGCTGGTGACGTAGGGTTGGGTGAAGCTCAGGAAGCGCTGGCGCTCTTCGGTTGCGGCCATGGACGGCAACAGGTCCACCTCGCCGGCCTTCACCGCTGCCAGCACTTCCTCCCAGGTGTTGTAGAGCACCGGCTGGATGCGCATGCCCAGACGTTCGGACATCAATTGCAGGTAATCGGCGCTGATGCCGTGGAACTGGTCGAACTCGTCGATCACCTCGAACGGCGGCCAGCCGGCACGGAACAGCCCCACGCGGATCGGCTCGTGGGCGGCGATGAAGGCGTGTTCCTGCTCGTTCAGTGCGACGCCCGCGGCACGGACCTGGGCGCACAGCGCGAGGAGCAGCAGGACGGAGCACAGGCAGAGTCGGCGCAAGGACATGGGTTCTTCTTCAGGCGATACCCAGCAAGCGTAGCCCCTGCCGCCGCGCTTCGAGTTTGAAAACGCGATGCGGATTGCTGCACTTCGTGTCGGGACGGACAATCTCCTCAACAGCCATTGCCCTGGAGAGCTGCCATGACGACCTTCCCACTCGACCCCGAGCGCTGCTGGCAGGCGGTCTGCGAGCGCGACGCGCGCTATGAGGGACGTTTCGTCTTCAGCGTGCGCTCCACGGGCGTGTACTGCCGGCCGAACTGCCCGGCGCGCCGGCCATCAAGGGAGAACGTGGCTTTCCACACCGCCCCCGACGCGGCCGAAGCGGCCGGCTTCCGCCCCTGCAAACGCTGCTCGCCGCGTGGACCTAGCCCGCGCGAGCAGCTGGATGCGCTAGTCGCGGCGGCCTGCGAGCTGCTCGACAAGGCCGAGAAGCCGCCAACCCTGGACGAACTGGCCGGGCGCATCGGCCTGTCCGCCTCGCACCTGGCCCGTGCCTTCAAGGCCCGCAC
>NZ_JBGLYK010000263.1:0-6949 GCF_047304025.1 Pseudomonas sp. Pseusp97
GCAATGAACCAGGACTATGTGAGCGCCGAACACGACCGCATGCTCGCCGCGCTGGTCCACTCGCCGGAGCGCACGCGCACCCGCGCCGCGGCAAGGTCCACGGCCACGACTTCGCAGGGCATGACCAGCGCGGCGAGCATGCGGTCGTGTTCGGCGCTCACATAGTCCTGGTTCATTGCAGGGCTCCGGGATCGAAATAATCGTCCTCATGACCGGGACCGGTCTGCGGATCGAAGCCGATCACCAGGCTGCCTGGCGGCTGGTCTTCCCAGGGCCACTCGGCGTCGCCCAGCAGCACCGGCTGCTGCCACTCCACCAGCCACACGCGGCAGGCCGCGAGCGCCGGATTGTCGAGTTCCGGCTGCGCCTGGATGAAGCTCACCGGCTCCAGTTCCAGCCCCCAGTTCTGCGCCCGCAGCAGTACCGCCAGCGCCGCGACATTGCGCAGCGCCAGTTCCTCGGCTTCGGCATCGTCGCGCGTTACCAGCAGCCGCGCCTGCAGGCGGCAGACAAGCGCCGTCTGGCCATTGCCGGGGTCCTGGCCGGGCAGCATCCCGGCGTACTCCAGCGCCAGCGCCGGAAGGGTCGCCGGAACCTGCTTCAGCGGGCCGCGCAGGAAGGTGCCGATCTCGCTCAGTCGAGCAGTCAGCGACTGCTCCACCGCTTCGAGCAGCAATGCCAGCGTCAAAGGTTGTTCGGACATGTCGTCTCCTTGCTGCTTCAGTCTTGTCCGCGCTGGCCGGGCGGCAGTTCGCAGACACCCAGGCGCTTCGCCGCCCAGCGTTCATAAAGGCCGACGGCGATCTCCGCGCCGGCCGCCGCGGTCAGGCTGCCGATGGCGGCGGCGAGGGTCAGCGAGGCGCCGCAGGACATGGCGAGGAACATCACCGCCATGCCGCAGACGATGGAGGCACCGGAGCGCAGCGCCAGTCGCCGCAGCAAGCGCCAGCCGCCCAGGCCCGCCTTGTCGGCGCGCCACATTTCACCGCTGATGCCGCCCGCCACCGCGAGCAGGATCAGCCCCCACAAAGGCACGTCGGCCAGGGTCTGAGGTTCGTTGCCCATTGGCTCACCTTGGATAAAGACGCCCGCGAACGGGCGAAACCGGCGGCTATCAGCCAACCGGGGATGACTGCCGGCGCGCTCGCCGGCCATCCGCCGCTTATGGCGGATCAGAAAACGCGGGCATGAAAAAGCCCGGCTCACTGGCCGGGCTTTTCGGTGTTTCGCGTTGTGCTCCCTGGGGACGCACCTTTACAAGAATGACTACTTTTTACCCCCCGATTCCCGCCGGAACAAGGCTTCTCGGGGAATGCGCTGCAATACGCAGATGACACACCTCAATGTGCTGTCGAAACGCCGAAATCCAGCGTCGGAAATTTCAGAGAGCCTTGCTCATCAGCACGGTGGTGAAACCGCTGTGCCATTCCTCGTCCGGGTAGAAATCGACCTCGGCATAGCCCTGCTTGCCATAGAAGGCACGCGCCTGCCGGTTGAAGGTATCGGTCTCCAGGCGGACGTGAGTATGACCCGCGGCAGCGATCGCAGCCTCGGCGTGATGCAGCAGCGCCGCACCGATACCCAGGCGCTGACGGCGGGGGGAAACATGCAGGGCATCAATGAAGTCGTCGCGCCAGTCGAGCAGGCCAACCACCTCGCCGTCGATGCAGGCGAGCTGGAAGAACGGCAGGCGCTCACGCACATAAGCGGCGGTATGCGCGGATGACTCGAAGCGCGCGATGGCTTCGACGCTCAGCTCGGGTTTCCAGGTGGCTTCGTAGGTTTCGCCGAGGATGCGCAGGATGGCATCGGCATCGGCACTTTCAGCGGGGCGGATAAGGATCGGAGTCGTCATGGGCAGCGAGCATAACGCAACGCGGGCCGTGAAAAAGCACGAAGCCCGGCGCAAGGCCGGGCTTCGTGGGAAGAAGGGAAAAGATCAGGCGGCGCGGCGCATCAGCCGTGACTGGATGCTCTGGTGCGCCACATGCAGGCGCAGGTAGAAGGTATTGCGGCTGCAGCGGCAGTGCCGGTACTTCTGCGATGCCTCGCTGTCACGGTTGAGGTAATGCTCGGTGACCACCTCCTTCTGCTCGTCCGGCAAGTGGTTGATGATCAGGTCCAGCTCGGCGACGCGATCGAGGATCACCTTGCTGCCCCGCGTGCCGCGAATCATCTCGCCCTTGTTGGCCATCATCATCGCCAGCAGGTTGCCGCCGGCATAACCGCCGCCGGCGCTGCCCGGGTTGTGCATTTCCTCGGCCCAGAGCTTGAGCATTTCATCGATGGGTTTGATCACACTGTTCCTCCCGCGCGGCTCAGTGCCGCCGCTCCAGTTCATCCAGGGCCTGGCAATCCAGGCAGCGCGTGCAGCCCGGTGCGGCCAGGCGGCGCGCCGGCGGGATGTCGTCGCCGCAATCCTCGCAGTACTCGGCGGAGCTGATGGCCACCGAGGAGCGGCGGCTATGCAGCATGTCCTCGATGCGCTCCAGCATCAGGTCGTTGGCGTAGTCGGCAATATCAGCCATAGCGCACCTCCGCATCGGCGGGGGATTCGGGCTGCATCGCGCAGTTCGGGTGTTGGTGCATGAAGGTCCTCCTGGCGATCTGTCCTTCCGTGGTCGCCGAGCCTTCGGCCGCCTGGGGTGGTCAGTCGCGATCTAGTCGTCGCGGATGCCGAATCATTCGGGCGGCATCCCTTGCCGGTACGCGGGCGGGACCGTCCTGCCCCACCCGCGTCCTCCAGCCTGCTGCGCAGGCAACCCACGGCCTCCTTGCCGTGGTGAGGGGGAGCCATTTGCCTCCCTTCAGCCGCACCGGTTCTCGTCTCGTCGGTGGGCTGCTGGTTTTTATGATTACAACTATAGCTATATTTAGTCAACACCAAAGCTATTTACAGGCTACAACCCAGGAGGTAGAGTGCCGCCATGGACAAGACTCCCTCATCAACGCTGGCCGACCGCCTGAAACAGGCGATGGCCTCGCGCAACCTCAAGCAGGAAACCCTGGCCGAAGCCGCCGGGGTTTCGCAGAACACCATCCACAAGCTGACCTCGGGCAAGGCACAGAGCACCCGCAAGCTGATCGAGATCGCCAGCGCGCTGGGGGTCTCGCCGACCTGGCTGGCGACCGGCGAAGGCACGCCGACGCAAGCCGTCGGCGCAGCGGGCGCGCGGCCTGCCGATGGCAGTCCGCTGCAGCTGGAACCGCTGCACCCATGGGATAGCGACACACCGCTGGACGAGGACGAAGTGGAACTACGCCTGTACAAGGAAGTGGAACTGGCGGCCGGCGCCGGACGCACCGCCGTGCGCGAGATAGAGGGGCGCAAGCTGCGTTTCTCCTACGCCACGCTGCGCGCCGCAGGGGTCGATCCGGCAGCGGCGATCTGCGCCCAGCTCACCGGCAACAGCATGGAGCCGCTGATCATGGATGGCTCCACGATCGGCATCGACACGGCCACCACGCACATCACCGACGGCGAGATCTACGCCCTGGAACACGAGGGCATGCTGCGGGTGAAGTTCGTCTACCGCCTGCCCGGTGGCGGCATCCGCCTGCGCAGCTTCAACCGCGACGAGTATCCCGATGAGGAATACCCGCCGGAGCAGTTCGACAGCGGGCAGATCCGCATGATCGGCTGGGTCTTCTGGTGGTCCACGGTGCGCCATCGCCGCGCGCCGACCCTGGTTCGCTGAGCTCGTTCCGCAACGACAGAGCCCCGCTTCGGCGGGGTTTTCTTTGCAGGGTAATTGATGAAAAATACAACCTTTGCTATATTTCTTCTGTCGCCACCACCATCGGAACAGGAGAGTCCCATGCAGTCGACCGCAGATGTCCGCCCCGCCCCACGCCCGGAGACGGTGAGCCTGGTCTACCAGATATTCGGGGATGTCCTGGTGCCGCTGGAGCAGGTGCGCGAGCGCTGGTTTCGCAACCTTAACCGGGAGAACTTCAGCAAGGCGCTGTCCTGCGGGCGCATTGCCCTGCCGGTGACCACGCTGGACGACAGCCACAAGGCGATGCAGTACGTCGCGGTGGATCACCTGGCGGCCTACGTGGAGGAGCGCTCGCAGCAGGCGGACGCCGCGCTGGCCCGGCGCAAGGCGAACCTGCAGGTGGTGGAGACGCGGCAGGCGGGGTGAGTCCCGGCGCGCGACGTCATGTGCTGTAGGAGCGAGCTTGCTCGCGAACCCGCCCCACGGTGGAGCAGCCGGCAGATTCCGATCGCGAGCAAGCTCGCTCCTACGAAGAGCCGTGCCCTGGAAATGTCTGCACCGGGCGCCCCTCTCCAGCCCTCTTCCAAAGCAAAAGGGGAGCGATGGTGCCGGCAGAGGTAAAGGTCTCGTTTCGCTCCGGACGGTCCCCTCTCCCTTCAGGGGGAGGGCTAGGGAGGGGGAACGGAGCTGAGTCGGACACTGGAGTTGGGGCTTTCACCCTCCCCCCAGCCCTGGCTGCGCGCCTTGCTCCGAAGGGAGAGGGGGCAGTCCGGAGCAAGCTGAAAGCGTGCTGCCCGCCGGACGCAACCAATCATTCGCGCCCCAACAAAAAGCCCCGCCGAAGCGGGGCTTTTTCATCGAGCCGGCCACTCAGCCGCGGCCATGCACCTGGGCGGTGTGCTCGGCCAGCGCCACGGCGCGGAACATTGCACGGCGCTTGTTGATGGTTTCTTCCCACTCCGCCGCCGGTACCGAGTCGGCGACGATGCCGCCGCCGGCCTGGACGTGGAGTTCGCCGTTCTTGATCACCGCGGTGCGGATGGCGATGGCGGTGTCCATGTTGCCGTTCCACGCGAGGTAACCCACGGCGCCGCCGTAGACGCCGCGCTTGACCGGCTCCAGCTCGTCGATGATTTCCATCGCGCGGATCTTCGGCGCACCGGACAGGGTGCCGGCCGGCAGGATGGCGCGCAGGGCGTCCATCGCGCTGAGCTTCTCGTTCAGCTGGCCGTTCACGTTGGAGACGATGTGCATGACGTTGGAGTAGCGCTCGATCACCATCTGCTCGGTGACCTTCACGCTGCCGGTCTGCGACACGCGACCCACGTCGTTTCGGCCCAGGTCGATGAGCATCAGGTGCTCGGCGATCTCCTTGGCGTCGGACAGCAGGTCCTCTTCCAGCGCGCGGTCGGCTTCCTCGGTGGCGCCACGCGGGCGGGTGCCGGCGATGGGGCGCACGGTGACTTCGCCGTCCTCGACGCGCACCAGCACTTCCGGCGAGCTGCCGACGACGTGGAAGTCACCGAAGTTGAAGAAGTACATGTAGGGCGTCGGGTTGAAGCAGCGCAGCGCGCGGTACAGGTCGATGGGCGCTGCGCTGAAGTCAATGGACATGCGCTGCGACGGCACGACCTGCATGCAGTCGCCGGCCAGGATGTATTCCTTGATGGTGCCGACGGCGCGCTCGTAGTCCTCGCGGGTAAAGCTGGCGCGGAACTGCGGTTCCGGGGCGTTCACAGCGCTGAAGTCCAGGCCGCGGCGCGGGGTGATCGGCTGGCGCAGGCGCTCCAGCAGTTCTTCCAGCTGGGCCAGGCCGTTGTCGTAGGCGTCGGCCTGCGCCGGGTCGGCCAGAACGATTGCGTGCATCTTGCCGGCGAGGTTGTCGAACACCACCACCGCGTCGGACACCATCAGCAGGATGTCAGGATTCTGCAGCGGATCGGGGTTCGGGCACTGCGCCAGGCGTTGCTCGACGTAGCGCACGCAGTCATAGCCGAAGTAGCCGACCAGGCCGCCGTTGAAGCGCGGCAGACCGGCGATGGTCGGCACACGGTAGCGATCCTTGAACTCCTCGACGAAGGCCAGCGGGTCGGCGCATTCGAAGCTCTCGGTCTCGACGCCGTCGACCTTGATGCTGGCCTGGTGGCCGTAGACACGCAGCACGGTGCGGCTCGGCAGCCCGATGATCGAGTAACGGCCCCACTTCTCGCCGCCCTGCACGGACTCGAGCAGGTAGGTGTTGGGGCCGTCGGCCAGCTTCAGGTAGATCGACAGCGGGGTGTCGAAGTCGGCAAGGGTTTCGCAGGTCAGCGGAATGCGGTTGTAGCCTTCGGCGGCCAGGCGCTGGAATTCTTCGCGGGTCATGATCAGCCTCGTGGAGTGAGGAGGTAACGGACTTGGTTGCACACACGCGCCGGGCGTACCGGCCAAAGGATGTCAGGCGCGCCAGCGCCAGCGGGCCAGGGCCTTGATGACTTTCATCCAGAGTGTGAGGGGAGCCGTTTCCACGGTGCTGTCTCGCTGAGCGGGAGTTGAGGCGGAGTCGGGCAACACTATCGCTTTGCCCGAATCGAAGCAAGGCAGCAGATGGCGCAGGTCGTCGAGCACCAGCGTCGGGGTTTCCTCGGCGATGGGGCGACCGTGGTTATAGCCGTAGCTCAGGCCCACGCTGCGTACCCCGGCAGCCTTGGCGGCGAGGATGTCATTGCGCGAGTCGCCGACGAACAGCGCCTGTTCCGCCGAGACGCCGGCCATCTTCATCACGAACAGCAGCGCGGCCGGGTCGGGCTTCTGCTGCGGCAGGGTGTCGCCGCCGATGATCCAGCGGAAGAACTTGCCCAGCTTCATTTCGTCCAGCAACGGTGCGACGAATTGCTCGGGCTTGTTGGTGATCAGCGCCAGCTCCACGCCGCGCTTCTTCAGCCACTTCAAGGTCTCGATCACGCCGGGGTAGACCACGGTCAGCGCGTGGCTGTCGGCATAGGCGTCCATGAACAGTTCGAGGGCGCGCTCGGTGTCTTCCTCGCTGACCCCAGCGTGCTCGATGTCGCCGGCCAGCGCGCGGCGTACCAGCACGCGCGCGCCGTTACCGACCCAATGGCGCACCGCGTCCAGGCCGGCCGGGGGGGGGGGGGGGGGCGCCCGCGCCGGGGGGGAGGCGGGGGCGCGGGGGGGGGGGGCGGGGCACCCGCCGCGCGCCCGGGCGGGCCGAACACCACCCCCCCCCGCCC
>NZ_JBGLYK010000264.1:0-6941 GCF_047304025.1 Pseudomonas sp. Pseusp97
TCGATGCGGATCATTCTGGTAACGCAAGACCTTCAGCAGCTGGCCGCGTTTGCTTTGACGCTGATCGAGCAGACTTTCCGCATGACGAAGCTCACTAAGAAAAATTATCGGGTGGACATCTACACGGGGGCGGCCAAGGGGGAGAGGCCTCCGAAAGCTCAGCGAATCCGCCAGACCTATGGACAATTCAGCGAGGATATCCACCGTTACTACAAGTCGGCGACCATGAGTGAGACCGGTGACGTAGGTGACGAGAGCAAGGCTGATAAGCGCGGCAATGCGTTTCGCTCGCCGTTTGTGTGGCTCGCTGTGGCGGGTGTGCTGTATTGCGCGGTTAGCGGGGTGTCTGGGCTGTTTGAGTACTTCAATCCCACCACGCATGAGGGCGTTAATCAGGGCGAGTCTGAGTCGGCGGCGCCTAAGCCTGCTGAGCTGGTTAATCCGATGCCTGTTGCTGCTCCTGTGGCGTCTTCTGCTGTGGTTTCGACCACGGCCAAGCCCTCGGGGCCGCCTGTCTCTGAGACGTGGCGTGTTGCTGGTTGGTTGGGCTGTACGATGCCTGCAAGTGACGATTCGGACGCGACTGTCAGGCCTTGCGGTGCTTCGGAGCAAGGCGGGTTGAAGGTGAGCAGGACCTCCGGCGTCGTCTTGGCCGGCCCTGGTGCTGATCGGCGGATCGTGCCTATGGAAACCTGCTGGTGGCTTCAGCGTGATCGCTATATCGCCTGTTCGGTCGATGGTGCAATCGCTAATCCCTGGTCGGGTCGTTCGGCTGCTGCTGCCACAGCTGTCTCTATGACCGGTTCGCAATCCAGCGCAGCCGGCGAGCGGAGCGACCCGGCTGCGCTGGATGCGACCCGGTCATCTTCGGCTCATGCCTCTGCTTCCGTCGATCGCCAGCCGGTGGCGGTTACCATTGTTCCCGACTCCGAGTATTCGTCTCGCCCTTGGCGTTAGGTACCTTTCCGCTCGACCTGGTTGTTCACCTGCAGGAATTTACGGTACCAGTTTTGTCGCCGCCATGGCGGGACTGGTACCGTTTTGTTTTGCCCGGGCTGATCCAGGAACACAAAATAGGTACCAAAAGGTCTTGCGTGTTTCTGTGCTTATGGTACCTTTTGTTTCGCCCTGGTCGTCCTCGAGCGGCCTTAATCGGTACCAAAAGGAGAACCTCAATGCTGATCAAGATTCCGTCTGCAGACGACAAGTTTGTCGAATCTCTGAAGCGCGCTACTGGCTGCGCCACTGGCTCTAAGGCGTATGAGAAAGCCGCTGCTGAGTTTGATTACCTGACGAAAACCGTGGCATGGCAGAAGGGCGAGATTGCGCGCTTGGAAGGGGTCATTGCCTCGCGCGATCGTGTTATCGAGAACGCTCGTTCCGCCGCGGCTGTCTTGCTTGAGAGGGTTGGTCAGGGGGATTTGTTAGATGCCGTACCTTGATTGGGCCTTGTGGGTTGTTTTCATCTTGCTCCCGGTGCTGGTCTGCACGGGGCTGATTGTTCGGGTGCTGCTGGACGAAGTAGGCGCTCGGCCTTTAGATGCTATCCGTACCATTTTTCGCTCCAGGGCGTTGGTGGATCCGCGAATAAAGGTACCGAATCACGTCGATGCTGGTTCGTCAGGGGCCGCGCTCCCGGCTCGTCGGGTCAGCTTCTCCGACCCGTCGAACGGAAGCACGGGCGAAGCGAACCCTTGACGTTGCACCGTTAAAACACCCTCCGGCTGGTGGTCAGGGATGCTTCACCCCTGACCGCCTGCCTCCCGGCGAGGGGCCCCCGGCAGGGCCGTCGGAGACGGTGCAGTACACAAGAACACGACGGGATGTGCTTAAATCCCGGGCAGAAGACAAAAAAAAACCCCCGTGCGATTGCTTGGCGGCTCAGGCACAGGGGTTTTGGCGGGGCGTAGGAGGCCCCGTGGCATGGATGATAGCGCAGTTTCATTACGCGCAGAATCCGGGCAGGGGACGGACGGCGGGGCCCCTCTTGGTAATACTGCGAAATCTTCCCCCCCCTCCCCGCAGGCAAAGCGGGCTGACCGGTATGAAGGCTTGGGCTATGCCCGCTTTGTTCTGAGTCGGCACGCTCGCCAACTGAAGCCCAATGCGATGGCTGGGGACGTCTACCGTACGGTTGATTGTCGGTATGTCCGGCGAGATCGGACGGTTGGCGTTCACTTCAGCGCTGTGCACCAGGGTGCCCATTACAGCAACCTCGCGACCTGTGGCAGCGTGTGGGCGTGCCCCGTCTGCTGTGCTTTGATCCAGCAGCGCCGCCGGGTTGAGTTGGCTCAGCTGATCGAATGGGCGTACGCGAATGACTATCGCCCGCTCATGGTGACTTTCACTTTTCCGCATACGGCTTTCGATACGCTTGAAGACCTCATGGCGAAGCAAAAGCAGGCATTTGAGTTTCTTCGCAAGGGCAGCCCGTGGGACAAATTCAAGAAACGCTATGGTTATGGCGGCTTGGTTCGGTCGCTTGAGCTCACGCATGGCGAGAACGGCTGGCATCCGCACACCCATGAAATCTGGCTGATTCGCGATCTTTCGCCGATTGAAGAGGTCGCCTTTGTTGAGTTCGTTCGCGAGCGCTGGCTCAAGGTTTGTGAGCGTGTCGGGTTGGTGACTGAAGACAAGCGTTTTGCCTTCATGCTTCACGCGGTGGATGTTCGCTTCGGTGTTTCCCAGTCTGATTATCTGGCGAAGCAGGACGCGTCCAGGGCCTGGGGGGCGGATCGTGAGGTCGCTACCAGTACCAGCAAGTCAGGCCGTGCGAGTGGGGTTCATCCGCATGAATTCCTGATTCGTCGAGCGAAGGGCGATAGCGCTCGTTATTTGGACTACGTGCACGCGATGAAGGGGCGCGCCCAGTTATTCTGGTCGCATGGTTTGAAGGCGAGGGTGGGTGTTGAAGACGTCACCGATGAGGTGTTGGCCGACGAGTCTTTAGAACCCGCCGACCTTCTTGGATTGTTATCGGCTGACCAATGGTCCTTGGTCCGCCGCCGCCGTAAGCGCGCTCAGCTGTTGGACGTTGCCGAAACCGGGGATTGGCTTCAGGTTCTGAGGTTCCTCAAGTCGATTGGCTGGGACGCCTACGCCTGATCGCCGTTCGTCGGCTAATTCCTGTGTGACCTCGTTTATCCAAGTAACGAGGTCAATCCCTTGGCTTCTTGCCCACGTCATCAGTGCTTCCAGGTTTCTTTCCATTCTTTGTTTTGCTCCGCTCTAGTAGGTACTCCACCGCCTGAGACATGGTGCATTCGCGCTCTGTGCAAAGGTCCTTCAGCGCTTTCCAGACATCCTTTTCCAGCCCTATGTTTTTCAGGCGGTCGCCCGTCATAAGTCTACTCCCGTAGTGGCTTTGTGCCGGTGATATTGTGTTTTCGTGTTCTCGTGTTGTAGTGTTCTCGTGTCGGCGACGGAGCTACCGGGCGCCAAAACACGAAAACACGTCATCACAAGGATACCGCCATGCATCGGAAACTCCCGAATCAGACCGTAGTTGTCGAATTTACCGGCAAGAACCGCAACGGTGTGTCCAAGAAAGACCCTGCCAATCCGAAGCCCTACTGGATCATGGAAGCCTACGCGCAGTTTCCCGGTTCTCTCTACCCGCAGGCATGCGAGTTTTTCACCACTGACGCCGCTGCTGTGAAGGCGGCCGGCTTCTTCGAAATTCCTCTCGCGTTCCCGATCAAAGACGGTCGCGCGTCTGTTGAGATGGACCTGTCGGCGGCCACTCCGCTCCAGACCAAAACAGCGGCCGTTGCCTAACAGGTCGGGCGCCATGGTCATTATTGATCGCGTCTTCTGCGACCTCTGTCGTGCTCCGCTCGGGCAGCTTTGGAATCAGCCGGCGCAGGCGCCCGACCTCCCCTCCTCTTCCGATTTTCATGTCTGCGATGACTGTTTCGCAGCTTCCTCCCCTGTAGATGGGTACCAATTTTCCGACCTGGTTGTTTTCCAGGGCGACAGTTTTGGTACCTGTGTTTCGGTTAAAGGGTACCTAAATAGCGGCCTGGTTCTCGCCCAGGATGGCGATATTGGTACCGACGGGGGCGCTTATGTCTCGTTACTCGCTGGTCTGTGATGGCGATGTTTCGCAGGCATCCGATGGCGCTCCGTTGTGTTCGGGCACTTGGGCTTTGGTCGAGGTGCCTGGAACTTTCGAACTGTCGCAGCTGGACCCTGTGCTCATGGCAAAGGCGTTCTCGTTCGGATTCGGATCGGTACTGCCAGTTCTGCTGGCGTGCTTCGGAATCAAGCTGCTCATCCTTCAACTGAGAGGTAAAAACTGATGCAAATCACCACCCTGAAACAACGTTCGGTTTCTGGCCTGAAGAAGTACGGCCCGTCCGTCATGACCTTCGGTGCTCTGATGGCTGCTGCAGCGTCCGCGAGTGCTGCCGACGCTGTCGATTACACCGGTTTCACCTGGGATACCACCGGTGTCATCACCGGCATCCTGTCCTTGGGTAAAACCATGCTGGCCGCCGTTGGTGCGTACGTCGGCGTGAAGTGGCTGATCAGCCTTGTCCGTGGCCGCTAACCCTCTCCGAAAGGGAGGGTAAGGGGAGGGGTGGCGGATGCCGCCCCTTTTTCTTTTGGGGAGGGTTCTTTTATGGCAGATATTTATTACTGGACATTCTTTTTTAGCGGTCAGATCGCGGCTCTTTATTTGTTCTGGGGGCTCTAATATGCGCCGGCTGCTATTTGTTCTTGCTTTTCTGTTCTGCGGTAATTCGTTTGCCGTAGATTACAACTGGCGATTAGCTCCGGCCGGTTCTCTTGTTAGCGGTTCTTCTAATACTCAGTATCCGTCGCCCACTGCTGCTTGTAATGCTGTGCCGGGGCTTTGGATTGGTGGCGCTTGGAATGCAACTGGGGTTGTCATCTCGCTAACCAAGAATTCTGACATTAAGTATTCTTGTATTATTCAGATCAAGAATAGTCAGGGTACCTTGGCTAATAGCTCAGCCTTCTCTATAGATCGTTACGGTGATGGCTGTACTGCGCCTGCTACATATGATGCGGTTCTTGCAAAGTGCGTTATTCCGTCGTCTCTTGATTATACGTTTTGCAATAACAAGAATGCCGATTCGGCAAATCCTGAAGTCTGGATTGGCGGTGAGTGTGTAGAGATTTGGCGGCAAGATAATGCCAAAATGTGTAAATACTTTGCTAAGAACTCTAGCTCTATTTCAAAGTTAACAGTTAAGTTTGATAGTGCGGTTAAAGGTCCTATTAATGGTCAGACTGTTGCTTATCCTAATTTGGGTTGTGAGATTACAGTTAGCTCTTCTACTTGCACTGTTAATGCCGATGGCAAAGGCTCTGTTTGTGTTGTTGACGGGACTTATACAGGTAATGTCGGTGGTGGTATGCAAAGCCCTAAAGAGCAGGACTGTCATGCCCTGGGCGGCTGCGATACGCCGAATCCTGCGCCGAAGATTGAGAACAACACTATTCCGTGTAAGTACACGACAGGTGCTGATGGCTCTCAGTCCTGCCTTTCGAAGCAAGAAACCAAACAGAGCGGCTCTCAGAGCTGCGGCACCGTTAATGGTGTTTACGGATGTTCCTGGAACTCGCCTACGTCGAAGGGCATAGATATCAGCACGGGCATTACCTCTACCACGGCTTCGGATGGTACGAAGACTGAGGTTAAGACGGACGTGTCTAAGAAGACCGTTTGCACTGATATGAACGTCTGCAGCGTCGTTACCACTACGACCACGACGACCACGAAAAAGGACGGCACCGGCACGCTGATTTCTAGCAGCAGTACCTGTTCTGGTAACGGGTGTGGCACTGGCTCTGCTACGAATGGCACAGGCACTGGCGGTGGCTCTGGTGGTGGTAATGGCACTGGCTCTGGTCAGGGCGAGGGCGGTTGCGTTACTGCTGAGGAATGTAGTGACGGGTCTGGTCTTGATAAGCCTGGGATGGATAAGGTTCCAAGCTATAAAGAGACCATGCAGGCGTTTGAAAATAGCGTTAATCAATCCCCTATGTTGTCGGTGATTGGCGGTATATCTATTCCTGAAGGTGGTGCTGCTCCTTCGTTTCGCTCTGCCAGTATTGATGCGCTTGGCGGTGGACAGCTGTCTTTTGATGACGTTAATCAGTTGAAGCCTGAGCTTAAAAACACCATGTCGCCAATTGCCAAATTTGTCTGGTGTGTATTGGCGGTTGTTTTGGTTCTTCTTTATGGGTGATTAATCATGCTTGATTGGCTGAAGAGTTGGTTAAACGATATTGTTAAGTGGTTTGCTGATTTCGCCGAGTGGATTCCTAGGAAGCTGTTTTCGGTGATCATGGGTCAGGTTGCGGAGTTTATTAACGCCATTCCGGTTCCGGATTTTGTTCTTCAGGCTAAGGCGGCTGCCGGCAATTTGCCGGCTTCCGTTCTTTATTGGGCGGATGCTTTTGAACTTAGGTTCGGATTGGCAACTATTTTGGGTGCGCTGATCTTTATTTGGGTTAAGCGTAAGCTGCCGTTTATAGGAGGTCGCTGATATGCCAATTGATGCTTATGTGGGCAAGCCGGGGCATGGCAAGTCTTTTGGCGTTGTTAAGCATGTAATTATTCCCTCGCTTAAGCAGGGTCGGCACGTTGTTACGAATATTCCGCTGATGGTTGACGACCTGTTAACGGATTTCGGGGGTTTTATTAGTCAGCTGCCTGATGATTGGTATTCCCGCCCCGACCTCGCGGATTTGTGTCCTCCTGGGTGTGTCTTGGTGCTCGATGAGCTTTGGCGGCGTTGGCCCTCTGGCTTGAAAGCGACGAACGTTCCGCATGCCGATAAGGCGTTGTTGGCTGAGCATCGTCATCGGGTCGACCAGAAGGGGAAGTCGATGCGGATCATTCTGGTAACGCAAGACCTTCAGCAGCTGGCCGCGTTTGCTTTGACGCTGATCGAGCAGACTTT
>NZ_JBGLYK010000265.1:0-6894 GCF_047304025.1 Pseudomonas sp. Pseusp97
GGGCCCCCTCTCGCCCCGCGCTCGCCCGCTACGGGGGCCCGCCCGGGGGCTCAACGGGCCCCCCCCACCCCCGCTCCTACAAGAGCACGCCCGGTGCAACAGGTCGTCATCGCGGAGGGATACGCCCAACCAGGGCGGGGCCCCCCGGCCAGTATCATCGGGAGTGATCATTACTATCGCCCCAAACGAATTCATATCGTTTTTGGCCGATATATAGTTCGTCCCAACGCGATATACCGATGTGCCCCATGACTGAACAACCCACTCTCGATCCTGGCATCGACCTCGACGAAATCTTCAAGGCCCTAGCCCATCCGGTGCGGCGCGACATGCTGCACTGGCTCAAGGACCCTGAGCAGTTCTTCGTCGAGCAGGAACACCAGTCCTTCGAGATCGGCGTCTGCGCCGGCAAGTTCGACCTGCGCACCGGTCTGTCGCAATCCACCGTCTCCGCGCATCTGGCCACCCTCCAGCGCGCGGGTCTGGTGACCAGTCGAAAAGTCGGCCAGTGGAACTTCTTCAAACGCAATGAAGAGACCATCCAGGCCTTTGTTCGCCATCTGAGCGAAGCGCTGTAACCGGCGACTGCCAGCCAAGACAATCCCACTCTCCAGGAGCAGGCGCATGCCCACTTCGCTTCTCGTCCTCGCTTTGTCCGCGTTTGCCATCGGCACCACGGAATTCGTGATCATGGGCCTGTTGCCCGAGGTCGCGGGCGACCTGTCCGTCACCATTCCCGCGGCCGGCTGGCTGGTCAGCGGCTATGCCTTCAGCGTCGCCATCGGCGCGCCGATCATGGCCCTGCTCACCGCCCGCCTGCCGCGCAAGACCGCGCTGCTGATGCTCATGGGCATCTTTATCCTCGG
Source organism: Pseudomonas sp. Pseusp97 (assembly GCF_047304025.1). Classification (NCBI taxonomy): domain Bacteria; kingdom Pseudomonadati; phylum Pseudomonadota; class Gammaproteobacteria; order Pseudomonadales; family Pseudomonadaceae; genus Pseudomonas; species Pseudomonas sp. Pseusp97. Next base: position 867 of record NZ_JBGLYK010000265.1, read on the forward strand.
CAACCTGCTCTGCGCGGTGGCCGCCAACTACGGGCTGCTGATGCTGGCGCGGATCATTACCGCGCTGTGTCACGGCGCCTTCTTCGGCATCGGTTCGGTGGTCGCCGCCAGCCTGGTGCCGGCCAACCGCAAGGCTTCCGCCGTGGCCCTGATGTTCACCGGCCTGACCCTGGCCAACGTGCTCGGCGTACCGGCCGGCACCGCGCTGGGCCAGATCGCCGGCTGGCGCTCGCCGTTCTGGGCGGTGACCCTGATCGGCGTGTTCGCGCTGATCGGCCTGTGGAGCGTGCTGCCGAAGAAGCACGACGAAGAAGCGGTGGACATGCGCAAGGAAGTTGCGGCGCTGCGCAACGGCCCGCTGTGGCTGGCGCTGGGCACCACCGTGCTGTTCTCCGCTGCGGTCTTCGCGCTGTTCACCTACGTCGCGCCGCTGCTGGGCGAAGTCACCCGGGTCTCGCCGCGCGGCATCACCTGGAGCCTGGTGCTGATCGGCCTCGGCCTGACCCTGGGCAACATCATCGGCGGCCGCCTCGCCGACTGGCGCCTGGGCACCACCCTGGCCGGCGTGTTCGCCACCATGGCGGTTGTCTCCACCGTATTGAGCTGGACCAGCGCCGCGCTGATCCCCGCCGAGATCACCCTGTTCATCTGGGCTGCCGCCGCCTTCGCCGCGGTACCCGCCCTGCAGGTCAACGTGGTACGCGTCGGCGGTGCCGCGCCGAACCTCGTCGCCACCCTGAACATCGGCGCCTTCAATGTCGGCAACGCCATCGGTGCCTGGGTCGGCGGCAGCGTCATCGACCACGGCCTGGGCCTGACCCGCGTGCCCCTGGCCGGCGCCGTGCTCTCCGTACTCGCGCTGATCGCGGTGATGATCGCCTTCAGCGGCAAGCCCAACCAGACCCAAACCGTCCTCGATTGATCCTCCATCCTCACGCCCCGGAGTAACGCAATGACCACGCTTTTCGACCCCATCGTCATCGGTGACCTGGAACTGCCCAACCGCATCGTCATGGCCCCGCTGACCCGCTGCCGCGCCGACGAAGGCCGCGTGCCCAACGCGCTGATGGCCGAGTACTACACCCAGCGCGCCGACGCCGGCCTGATCCTCAGCGAGGCCACCTCGGTGACCCCGATGGGCGTGGGCTATCCGGACACCCCCGGCATCTGGTCCGACGACCAGGTCCGTGGCTGGACCAACGTCACCAAGGCCGTGCACGCCAATGGCGGCCGCATCATGCTGCAGCTGTGGCACGTGGGCCGCATCTCCGACCCGCTGTACCTGAACGGTGAACTGCCGGTGGCGCCGAGCGCCCTCAAGCCGGCCGGGCACGTCAGCCTGGTCCGCCCGATGAAGGAATTCGTCACCCCGCGCGCCCTGGAAACCGAAGAGATCGCCGACATCGTCGAGGCCTACCGCATCGGTGCCGAGAACGCCAAGGCCGCCGGTTTCGACGGCGTGGAAATCCACGGCGCCAACGGCTACCTGCTCGACCAGTTCCTGCAGAGCAGCACCAACCAGCGCACCGACCTGTACGGCGGCTCCATCGAGAACCGTGCACGACTGCTGCTGGAAGTCACCGACGCCGCCATCGGCGTCTGGGGTGCCGGCCGCGTCGGCGTGCACCTGGCTCCGCGCATGGACTCCCACGACATGGGCGACGCCGACCCGCTCGCCACCTTCGGCTATGTAGCCCGCGAACTGGGCAAGCGCGGCGTGGCCTTCATCTGCACCCGCGAGAAGGCCGGCGCCGACAGCATCGGCCCGAAACTGAAGGAAATCTTTGGTGGCGTGTACATCGCCAACGAGCGCTTCACCAAGGAAACCGCCACCGAGTGGCTTCAGAGCGGCAAGGCTGACGCGGTTGCCTTCGGCATCCCGTTCATCGCCAACCCGGACCTGGTGACCCGCCTGCAGAAAGGCGCCGCCTGGAACGAGCCGCACCCGGAAACCTTCTACGGCAAGGGCCCGGTCGGCTACCTGGACTACCCGCGCCTGTAAGGGCTGGAGCCAGCGCCAATGAAAAGGGCGCCTTCAATCGAAGGCGCTCTTTTTGTTTTCCAGCGGCCTTCGGCCAACCTGTAGGAGCGAGGGGGACGCCATCGTTATTGCTCGCGAACGTCCCGGCGCCGGAGCTGTGTCTGTTCGCGAGCAAGCTCGCTCCTACGAAAAGCCGGCAGGCCGCTGTAGGGCGCATAACGCCTCGGGCGTTATCCGCCGTTCTGGCGGAAACCCGTTGCGGGTTATCCGCCCTGCAAACTGCTGAACGTAGGATGGCGTGGAGCGCAGCGATACCCATCAATCCGTGGCGCCGACAGCATGGGTATCGCTTAGGCTCCTCCCATCCTACGCTCCGGGTTCAATGGGTGATCCAGCGCAAAGGCGTGGCGTCGTTGCGACCGGCCAAGCGATACCCCGTCGTCGCACACCGCGTCGTCTCCGCACAGCCCTTGCAGCTTCCGCAGGACGCCGGGTCGGGCCCGATCTTTTCCACCACGCCCATCGCCAGCAGTCGCTCCAGCAATGCTTCGAGCAGCGCCCTGGAGGCACCCAGGCGCCGGGCCAGGGTCGGCACATCCGCCTCGCCCATCTCGTCGAGCAGGTTGCGCACTGCGATTGCCGTGGCCATCAGTGGCAGCTCCCAGCCGACGCCGGACGCAGTTCAGGCTCGCCATCCAGCTCCAGGCCGCGCCGGCCGACCCAGCACAGGATCAGGAACAGCAGCAGGTTGAACGCCAGCACCAGGCCGATGGCCACCGCGCTGTACTGAGGGTGCCGGGCGAAGCTGAAGACCTGGTAGCAGAGGGTCGCCAGCGAGTAGGCCACATTCAGGCCCCAGAACACCGCGAAGGTCATCCAGCCGCGGCCGCTTTCGCGGGTCAGCGCGCCAAGGGTCGCCACGCAGGGCACGTAGAGCAGCACGAACACCAGATAGCTGTAGGCAGCCAGCGGGCTGCCGAACTTGGCGGCGAAGGTGCCCATGGAGCCCTCCTCCATCTCGCCGTCGGCCATGCTCGCGGCGACCGGGTTGCCCAGCACGCTGAGACTGAAGGCATCGCGCAGGCCATCCAGCGTGTCCGCGCCGGCCTGTTTCAGCTGGGCCCAGAGATCGTAGCCGTCGGCATCGAAGGCTTCGCCGTGGATGTGCTCGGCGGTGTACAGGGTATTCAGGGTGCCGACCACCACTTCCTTGGCCAGCGCGCCGGTGACCAGGCCGACCGTGGCCTGCCAGTTGTCCTCGTGCACGCCCATGGGTTTGAGCAGTGGCGTGACCTGGTGGCTCAAGCTGGCGAGCGCCGAGTCGGCGATGTCGCCCTGCACCGGGCGGCCGTCGAGGGTGACGCTGTTGAGGCCGCCGATCACCAGGCTGACCAGGATGATCACCGTCCCCGCGCGGACCACGAAGGCGCGCAGGCGCATCCAGGTCTGCAGCAGCAGGCTGCGCAGGTGCGGGACGTGGTACAGCGGCAGCTCCATGACGAAGGGCGAGGCCTCGCCGCGCATCAGCGTGTGCTTGAGCAGCAGGCCGGTGAGCACCGCCACGACTATGCCCAGCAGGTACAGCGAGAAGATCGCCAGCGCGCCGTTCTGGCCGAAGAAGGCCGCGGCGAACACGGCGAAGATCGCCAGCCGCGCACCGCAGGACATGAACGGCGCCATCATCGAGGTCATCAGGCGCTCGCGCGGGTTGTCCAGGGTGCGCGTGCCCATGATCGACGGCACGTTGCAGCCGAAGCCGACGATCAGCGGCACGAAGGATTTGCCCGGCAGGCCGAGCGCCTGCATCAGGCGGTCCATGACGAAGGCCGCGCGGGCCATGTAGCCGGAGTCTTCGAGCAGCGCGAGGAACAGATACATCAGGCCGATCTGCGGGATCAGCGGCAGCACCGCATTGATGCCGCCGCCCAGGCCCTGGGCCAGCAGCGCGGTCAGCCAGTCCGGCGCCCCCGTGCGGGCGCCCAGCCACTGGATGCCGTCGATGAAGAGCGCCGAGGAGCCCTGGTCGAAGATCGGCTGCAGCGCGCCGCCCAGGGTGATGGCGAAGAAGAACATCAGGTACATGACGAAGAGGAACACCGGGATGCCCAGCCAGCGGTTCAGCGCGATGCTGTCCAGCAGTTGCGTCAGGCGGTGCGGGGCGGCGTCGCGGTGGTTGCTGGCGCGTTCGCAGAGTTCGCCGATCAGCCGGTAGCGCGCGTCCACCAACAGCAGTTCCGGGTCTTCGCCGCAGGCACAGCGGATCGCGTCGCGCGCGGCCAGCAGGCTCGCCGGGTCGAGCTTGAGCTGGCGGGCGCTGTGCAGGTCGCCTTCCAGCGCCAGCAGGGCCATCCAGGCCTGGGTCGGCGGTGCATCGGCAGGCAACAACTGGGTGACGGCATTGCGCAGGGCGGCCGGATACGGCACCTGCAGCGGAGGCTGTGCCGTCACGCCGTCGATGGCTTCCTTCAGCGCGTCGATGCCTTCGCCACGGGTAGAGACCAGCGGCACCACCGGGCACCCCAATTCCCGCGCCAGCGCCTCGCGGTCGATGTTCAGGCCCTGGGTGCGAGCGATATCGAGCATGTTCAGCGCCACCACGCAGGGCAGGCCCATCTCGCGCAGCTGCACGGTGAGGTAGAGGTTGCGTTCCAGGTTGGTGGCGTCCACCACGTTGACCAGCACGTCCACCTCGCCGTCGACGATGCAGCGCCGGGCGATCTGCTCGTCCAGCGAGGCCTGGGCCGACAGGGTGGTCAGCGAGTAGGTGCCGGGCAGGTCCACCAGACGCACGTTGTGGCGCGCGGTGCGGAAGCTGCCTTCCTTGCGCTCCACGGTGACACCGGCCCAGTTGCCGACGCGCTGGCGCGAGCCGGTGAGCTGGTTGAACAGGGTGGTCTTGCCCGCGTTGGGGTTGCCGATCAGGCCGATGCGCAGCTCATTCATGGCGCATCAGTCCTGCGCTTCGAGCAGGAGCAAAGCCAGGTCGCGGCGGCGCAGCACCAGGCTGCACTGACGGGTATCCACCTGCACCGGATCACCCAGCGGCGCCACGCGGCGCACCTTCAATTCGGCGCCAGGCAACAGTCCCATGGAAAACAGCCGCTGGCGAAAGGCGGCACCGATCCCGGGCCGGTAACCGGCGATGCGGTACCGGCGTTGCGCTTGAAGATCGTGCATGGGGAGACTCCGGGCGAATGAGCGAACAGGGAGAGAATCAGAATGACTCTCATTTGTTAGCGATTATTCGCCTCGAAGCCGCAGCAGAAACTGATTCAAGACAAGAATTGCCCTCGCTACCCCAAAAGAGGGATGGCCAACAAAAAGCCCCCGGACCTTTCGGCGCGGGGGCTTTTCGTTTGCAGCGCGATCAGCGGGTGCTGAGCTGCTGCTGGAGGTTCTGGACCTGCTGCTGCAGGGTATTGATGTTGCGCATCACCTGGATGCGGAACACGTCGAACTCCTTGGTATCGTTGCTGGCCTGGCCCTGGCGGCCATCGACCTCGGCACGCAGCAGCATCAGGTCGTCCTGCATGCTCTTGATCGCCTGGCTCTGGTTGCCCTGCTTCTTCAGGTTGGCGATCTCGGTGTTCAGCGCCTGGATCTGCTGGTTGGCGGCGGCCAGGTCAGCCTGCACGTTCTTGAACTTGGCCTGCTCGTCGGTGATCGACTTGAGCTTGACGTCGAGCTGCGACATCAGTAGCGCGGCGCTTTCCTGCTGGGCCTTGAGGTCGGCGCTGACCTGCGCCAGGCGCTTGCCCTGGGCGCCGTCGAACTCCGACAGGGAGGCCTGCTGCATCTTGGCCTGCTCTGCGAGGCGACCCTGCAGTTGCTTGACCTGCAGCTTGAGCGCCTCGCGGTCGGACATGACGTTGGATTCATTGGCGACGAACTTGCCGCGGATGTCGTCCAGGCGACCGGCGGCTTCCTCGCTGATCTTGGCGAAGCTTTCCTGGGTGGCGATCAGTTGCTGCTCCATCAGCATCAACTGCTGGTGGCTCCACCAGCCGACACCGGCCAGGGCGATGGCCCAGTCTCTTATACACATCT
>NZ_JBGLYK010000266.1:0-6890 GCF_047304025.1 Pseudomonas sp. Pseusp97
CCCCCCCCCCCCCGCCCCGCGGGGGGGCCCGCTTTTTTTAAAACCCCACCGCGGTGGCGCCCACCCCCGCGGCCCCTATCCGGGCGCCGGCCACCGCCCCCGCGACCATCGCGGCGACACCGAAGCCATGGGCGATCTCATCGCCCAGGCGAGCTGCAGCTTGCGCATCCATGCGTCGTACTCAAACGGTGGTCGGCTGGGGTACCAGGCTCTGCATCGCCTGCTTCCAGGCCGCTTCATGGTGCGGCAGGTCGTGGGGCGTGGTGGTCAGGGTGGTGATCAGCACGGCCGGCCGGCGCTCGATGAACACCTGGCGCAGCATGAGATCGCGGCCTTCGCGCTGCCACTGGTAATCCAGCATCACCGCGGCGTGGCCATGGATGTTGAAATCCCAGCGCTTGTGCAGCTTGAAGCCGGGCAACTGCTTTTCGGCATTGGCCAGTTGGCCGCTGACGTACTCGGCGAACGACGCGTCGCCCTGGCTGGCATCACGGCTGATGACGAAGCTGGCTTCCCGGGCCGGACCATTGGCGGGCAGTTTGAAGATATTGATGCTCTGGTCCTGCCAGGCATCGGGAATGTCCAGGTCCGCTTCGTTGAGGCGATAGAGCGACAATGTGAAACCCCTTCCGTAGGATTCTGCTTCTTGAGCTGAACGAAAAATCTTCCAGCAACGCTCCCGAACAATCAATGATTGCATTGTGCCAGCGGCGCAGCCCATGGCCTCCACTCGCTCCCAGTGGCGATCGATGAGCGTAAATCCAGCGCGAACTTCGAACAGCATTTGCTAGAAGCCCGGCTATCCTTCTGGGCGTATGGCTTGTCGGACCGCCGATAGGCAACAAGGAGACGCTTCTTGAATCGGATTCGCCTGTTCATTGCTTCCTGCCTGTGCCTGACGCCCCTTTTCGTTTCCGCCCAAAGCCCCGCGGCCTTCCTTCAAGGTCCGCTGTTCGAGCTGCGCGCCGATACTTCCCCAGCGAGCTGCGTCGAATGGCCTCAAAGGCTGCCCGACGGCCCCTGGGGCAATGCCGGCGACTACGTTCCCGATGGCGATCACCTGAGCGCCAACGGCGATGTGCTGATCACCTCGGCCATCTACAAGCCTACGGGCGTCCGGGTTTCCCACACCTTCTACAAGAGCCGGCGAGCCTGCCTGGCAGATGTTTCCCCGCAGCCGCCCACGAGCGTCCCGGCAGGCGACGACACCTACGTCGGCAAGCTGCAGCGCAACGTCGGCGGCAGACTGTTCTTCAGCTCTGCCGAAGCCGAGGCCCTGGTGAAGAAGATCAACATCGACTGCAAGGCTCCCGATGGCCGCTACCTGCCGCTTTATAACGCGTTGCTCGCACGCCTGGACGAAGCCAGTACGGCGGATGCCTGGATGGAGACCAGCGTGGTCAATACCGGCAAGAAGCTGCAGGTGTTCGACAGCGTCCGCCTGAAAAGCGGCAAGGAGCTCACGCCGCAACTGACCCTGGAAATCAACGAATACGGCGGCTACGAAACCCACGGCGTCCGTCCGCAGGCGCTGTCCAATGCCTGCTTTGGCACCTACGGCCCTGTCTGGAAGCTTTAGCCTCCTCGTAAGTATTTGAATCTGCTGGACTTGCATTTCCACAGGAGCGAAGCCGCCTTACTCTCGCCGGCCGGCAAAAAGCTGCGGATCACCCATACTCAGTTCACACCCGACAGCACACGACGATGCCCTCCTCTGGAAGGCACCTGTTCGCGGTGAGTGCCAGATCGGTGCGCTCGTTTCACAGACAGGCCCCTGCTCGCTTTCCTTCAGGCATTCCGGGGAGCACGGGTGACGTGGCAGCCAGGAATCAGCCGAGCGGAGCACTCCGCGTCGGACGCAATGGACAGGGCCGCGAAAGGCCCGCAAGGAACCACAAGAGGGCTGATTCATGCCACATGACGGGAGCCTGCTGCAGGCGACGGTAATCTTCCTGCTGACGGTCGTCATCCTCGTACCCCTGGCGCAGCGCCTGAAGCTGGGCGCCGTGCCCGGCTATCTGCTGGCCGGCATCCTGATCGGCCCATCCGTCCTGGGCCTGGTCAGCCATCCGGAAAACGTCGCGCGCCTTTCGGAAATGGGCGTCGTGATGCTGCTCTTCATCATCGGCCTGGAGCTGTCCCCGCGCCGTCTCTGGACAATGCGCCGTTCGCTGTTCGGCGTGGGTTCGCTGCAGGTCGGACTGACCGCCCTGGTGCTCGGCGCCATCGCATTCTTCCTGTTCGGACAGTCGCCCGCCGCGGCCGTGGTGCTGGGCGTCGGCCTGGCGCTCTCTTCCACCGCCTTTGGCCTGCAGGTGCTGGCCGAGCGCAAGGAACTGGGCAAGCCCCATGGGCGGCTTGCCGTCGGCATCCTGCTGTTCCAGGACATCGCCGCCATTCCGCTGATCGCCGTCGTGCCGCTGCTGGCCGGTAGCGGCGATCCGTCGAACGAAGGCGTGCGGCCGCTGCTGACGGTCGCCGTGGGCATCGGCGTGGTGATCCTCGGCGGCCGCTACCTGCTCCGCCCGGTCTTTACCTGGGCGATGGGCTCGGGGTTGCGCGAACTCTCCACGGCCACCGCTTTGCTGGTGGTGCTGGGCACCGCGTGGATCATGGAGCACGTCGGCGTTTCCATGGCGCTGGGCGCCTTCCTCGCCGGCATGCTGATGGCCGAGTCGCAGTTCCGCCATGAACTGGAATCGCAGATCGAACCGCTCAAGGGCCTGCTGCTCGGCCTGTTCTTCGTCGGCGTGGGCATGACCGCCGATCTCGGCCTGCTGGTCGGCGCGCCGCTGCTGGTGCTGGGGCTGACGCTGCTGCTGGTGGGCATCAAGCTGCCGCTGCTGGTCGGCCTGGGGCGTTTCGCCGGTGGCCTGCAGCGCTCCGAGGCGATCTGCCTGGGCGTGGTGCTGGCCTCCGGCGGCGAGTTCGCTTTCGTGGTGTTCAAGCTGGCGCTGGATCACCGCCTGCTGGAGCAGCGGGTGCATGACCTGCTGGTGCTGGTCATCACGCTGTCGATGGCGGTCGTGCCGTTGGTAATGATGGCCCTTGCGCGGCAGATTCGTGGCGATGCGCCCGCCGCCACCGTGCCGGACGGGCCGCCGGAGGTGAGCGATGAGCCCCGCGTGGTGATCGCCGGCCTGGGCCGCATGGGCCGGGTGGTCGCCAACCTGCTGCAATCCCAGGGCGTGCCGGTGGTGGCGCTGGACACCTCGATGGACGCCCTGGTGCGTCAGCGCAAGGAAGGCCGCGTGCCGGTCTATTACGGCGACCCGACGCGCCCGGAAATCCTCCATGCCGCCAAGGTGGGCGAGGCGGAGCTGGTGATAGTCGCCACCGACGACCCGCAGATCAACCTGAACACCGTGGACGCCCTCGCCCGGCTGTACCCGCAGACCCGTGTGATCGCCCGCGCGGCCAACCGCCAGCAGGTCCTGCAACTGCTCGACCGGGGAGCCAATCCGGTGCGCGAAACCTTTCACTCCAGCCTCGAGATGGCCCGTCGGGCCTTTATCGAGCTGGGCATCAGCGAGCAGCAGGCCGCGTCCTGGGTACATCGCTACCAGCAGCAGGAAGTGCAATCGCTGCTCGAACTGCATCGCCAGGGGCGCGACGACGAGCCGGGCGGCCGCTTTGACGATGACGGCCCTGGCAGCGCACTTGCCGGCGTCACACCGACCGCCACGCAGGATTTGCAACAGCCCCAGGAACAACCCCAGCCAGGCGCCGAACCGCGCAATGACCGTCCCGCCTGAGGAGAACAGCCATGCAACCAGGATTCAAGCTCGACGGCACCCTCTCCCAGGGCATGCTCGACATTCTCATCAAGGCGGGGCTGGTGGCCGCGCTGGTGATCTTCTCCTTCGAGGTGTTCCAGCCTTTCCTGGAGCTGATGCTCTGGTCGGTGATCCTCGCGGTCACCCTCTATCCCGTGCTGCGCTGGGTGAAGGCGCGCACCGGCCTGAAGGACGGCCACGCGGCGACGCTGATCGTGCTCTTCGTGCTGCTGGTCCTGATCGCACCCATCTACCTGATGGCGACGTCCATCGCCGACTCGGTCGACAGCGTCGGCAGCATTCTCAAGAGCGGTACCCTGAATGTGCCGGCGCCCTCCCCCTCGGTGGCCGAATGGCCTTTGATCGGCCCGCGCGTGTATGACTTCTGGCTGGCCGCCTCCACCAGCCTGAGCGATGTGCTGCGCGGCCTGATGCCCAACATCAAGGACGCCGGGCGCATGCTGCTGGGGGCCGCCGCCAGCGCCGGCGGCGCCTTCCTGCTGTTCATCGGCGCGATCATCATCTCCGGCATCATCATGGCCTTCGGCGAGATGGGCACCATCGCCGCGCAACGCATCGCGCTGCGGATTTCCGGCGAACAGCGCGGCCTGCACATTGCCGCCCTTTGCACCGCCACCATCCGCGCCGTCGCACTGGGCGTGATCGGCATCGCCTTCATCCAGATGCTGCTGATCGGCATAGGCTTCGTGATCAAGGGCGTACCGGGTGCGGGCATCCTCGCGCTGATCGTGCTGGTGCTGGGTATCGCCCAGGCCCCGGCGAGCCTGGTCACCCTGCCGGTGATCATCTATGTGCTCAGCACCGAAGGCTTCACCGGCACCACCATCGCCTTCGCCATCTACATCTTCGTCGCCGGCCTCGCCGACAACGTGCTCAAGCCCCTGCTGCTGGGGCGCGGCGTCGACGTGCCGATGCCGGTGGTACTGATCGGCGCCCTCGGCGGCATGGTGGTCAAGGGCATCATCGGCCTGTTCATCGGCCCGGTGATCCTCGCGGTGACCTACAAGCTGTTCTGGGAATGGGTCGACCAGCAGGTGCCGAAGATGGACAAGCCGGCCACGCCGGCCGAGTGACCCAGGGAACGCCATGCCAGAGCGCGCCAGACGCTGCACCCTGTTGCTCGCCGCCCTGCTGGGCGGCTGCACCCAGGTCGGCCCGGATTTCCAGAAGCCGCAGGTCCCGTGGCTGGACGAGTGGGGCACGGCCATGCTCGACCAGGCCGGACACCGGGCGGCGGCGCCGGATTTCAGCCGCTGGTGGATGGTGTTCGGCGACCCGACCCTGGATGCGCTGATCGCCGAGGCCGACGCGCACAATACCAGCCTGCGCGTGGCCGGCCTGCGCATCGCCGAAGCACGCGCACAGCTGGCCATTGCCGAGACCGGGCGCTACCCGCAGCTGCAGCAGATCAGCGCCGACAGCCTCTACCTCAAACAGAACCAGCACGGTGCACCCAGCGCACGGGATTCGGTGTTCTGGCAGTCCAGCATCGGCTTCGACGTCGGCTGGGAGATCGACTTCTGGGGGCGTTTCAGCCGCGCCATCGAATCCGCCGACGCGGCGTATTTCGCCTCCCAGGCCAACTACGCCGATGCCATGGTGCTGCTGCGCGCGCAGGTCGCCGACACCTACTTCGGCCTGCGCACCGCCGAGGCCCGGCTGGACATCGCCCGCGAGAACGCCAGGCGCCAGGAGCGCAGCCTGGAGATCACCGAGCGGCTGTTCCGCCACGGCGAGAACGACGAACTGGACTGGCAGCAGGCACGCACCCAATACCTGGCGACGAAGGCGACCATCCCCGAATTCGAGAACCAGGTAAACGCCCTGCGCAACATCCTCTGCGCCCTCCTCGGCCGTCCGCCGGGCGAGATGCCCGAGCTGCTCGCGCGCCACGGCCAGTTGCCGATGCCCAGCGCTGCGATCCTCCAGGATGTGCCGGCCAGCCTGCTGCAACGGCGGCCGGACATCCGCGCCGCCGAACAGGCGGTGGCCGCGCAGTCGGCGCTGGTGGGCGTCGCCGAGGCCGATCTTTATCCGTCGCTGAGCCTGATCGGCAGCCTCGGCTGGAGCTTCGTCTCGGCCAGCAACCTGCCCGACAGTTTCAACCTCGCCGCCGGCCCCAGCCTGATCTGGAATCCCTTCGACTATGGCCGGCGCAAGAATGCCGTGCGCGTGGAAGACGCACGCCTGCAGCAACTGATCGAGCTGTATCAGCAGGACGTACGCAACGCCGCACGTGAAGCCGACGACGCCGCCAGCGGGCTGGTGCGCTCGCTGCAGAGCGCCGGAATCCGCGAACAAGCGTCGCAGGCCGCGCAGCGCTCCCTCAGCCTTGCCTCCTCGCAATACCGCGAAGGCTTCGCCGACTTCCAGCGCGTGCTCGATGCCCAGCAACTGCTGCTGCAACAGCAGGATGGCTATCTTGTCAGCCGGGGCAACGCCGTCAGCAGCCTGGTGGCGCTGTACAAGGCCCTCGGCGGCGGCTGGGACAGCCAGCGCGCGCCCATCGATTCCGTCACCCGGCAACAGATGCAGCAACGCACCGACTGGGGCGACCTGCTCGATGAGCCCGCCCCCGCCGCCCAGGATCAAGGAAGCCCGAAATGAGTGACACCCCCGCTACGCCGCCGGCACCGCCCTCGCCTCCCGCTCCCGGCAAGTCCGCACCGGATCGCGGCATGCGCCTGGTGCTGCTGCTGATTGTCGTCAGTCTGGTCTGGTACCTGCTGGCCGATCGCTTCACGCCCTACACCCAGCAGGCACGGTTGCAGGCGTACGTCGTCCCGGTGAGCGCCGAGGTGGCCGGCCAGGTGAAGCGCGTGGCGGTGGGCAACAACCAGGAGGTACGCAAGGGCGACGTGCTCTTCGAGCTGGATCAGGAGCAGTACCAGATCGCCTTGCAGCGCGCCGAGGCAGACCTGGACACGGTACGCCGGCAGATCGGCGCCAGCACCGCCGGCATCGACTCGGCCCAGGCCTCGCTGGCCGCCGCCCAGGCCAACGAGCGCAAGGCGCGGCAGGATGCCGACCGCCTGCAACGGCTCTACCAGGAAGACCCCGGCACGGTTTCCGTGCGCCGGCTGGAGTCTGCGC